>JABJQI010000141.1 GCA_018663485.1 Opitutia bacterium | reverse complement strand
TAGTTCAGTTAACAGATCGCGCAGTTCTTCAATCGGGCGATGAATACTAACAATCCGAAAGTCATGCTGGCGACGAACAAATGGGATCAACGACGGCGTTAAGCGCCGCAGAAATACCTCCGTCATCACAATCGCTATTTGTTTTGCCATGCGTTTGCTTAAATACCAGCACATTGCGCATATCAACAGAATATATACGCAATATACGGTTTAAGCGGTCCATCTTTTTCGCTATACTGCGCGCTTTATTATTACACATTCAAAGTAAACACCGACAAAACCATGCACTATTTCGACTGCGACAAAATTCAATTTGAGGGCACTTCTTCTAAGAACCCCTTGGCGTTTAAACATTACAACCCAAGCGAACTCGTTGACGGCAAGTCGATGAAGGATCACCTGCGCTTCGCGGCTCCATACTGGCACGTGATGCGTAATGAGCTGGCCGACCCTTTCGGTGGCGGCACTGCACAAATGCCATGGGATGACGGCAGCAACTCCGTCGAAAATGCACTGTCTCGCGTCGATGTTTTCTTTGAATTTCTCGATAAGATCGGCATCGATTACTATTGCTGGCACGACCGCGACATCGCGCCGGAGCTGAACGACCTGGGTGCTTCGAATGCTGCGCTCGACGCAGTCGTTGCCAAACTAAAGGTGAAGCAAAAAGAAACCGGCGTGCAACTCCTCTGGGGCACCGCTTGTCTGTTCTCACACCCTCGCTATTCGCAAGGTGGTGCGACCTCGCCAAATGCTCAGGTCTATGCTTACGCAGCGGCGCAGGTGAAGAAGGCACTCGAATGCACCAACGAGCTCGACGGCCTCGGTTACACCTTCTGGGGTGGACGTGAAGGCTACTCCACATTGCTCAATACCAACATGAAGCGGGAACTCGACCACCTCGGAGCGTTCCTGCACATGGCAGTCGACCACGCGAAGAAGATCGGTTTTAAAGGGCCATTCTACATCGAGCCAAAACCACGCGAGCCATCCACTCACCAGTATGATTCGGATTCAGCTGCTTGCCTGAACTTCCTGCGTGAATACGGCTTGATGGATCACTTCAAGCTCAACATCGAGACCAACCACGCGACACTTGCGGGCCACACGATGGAGCACGAGCTGACTGTTTGTAACAATGCGAACATGCTCGGTAGCGTTGACGCCAACCGTGGTGACGAACTCATCGGCTGGGATACGGATCAGTTCCCAACGGACATTTACCTAACCACACAAGTGATGCTCTGCATCCTTGAGATGGGCGGTCTCACCACCGGTGGACTTAATTTCGATGCCAAGCGTCGTCGCGAATCACACGAGCCGATCGACCTGATGCACGCCCACATCGGTGGTATGGATGCATTCGCTCGTGGACTCAAAGTCGCGGCAGCAATTCGCAGGGATGGGCGCATGAGTGACTTCGTCCACGCACGCTACAGCACCTTCGATAAAGACATCGGTGCGAAAGTTGAAGCGGGTGAAGTCGGCTTCGAAGAGCTTGAGAAATATGCACTCTCCAATCCAGAGCCGATCGTAGCGAGTGGCCGTCAGGAGCGTATGGAGAACTTGTTGAACGAATTCATCTAAAAATTCGCTGAGCGAATATTTAGAGTGAATGCATGTTGTGCGTAGTGAGAGTGTTAGTGAAGAGTACGGCTCTGATGTTATCACTTTCACTCCGCGCGCAGCATGGTCATTGTTGGAGGGAAACGCTCCGTCGTTTCCGCCTAAGCTAGAAAAAATTACAGAAACACCGATATCAACGACACTTACGTGCGGCAATGACAGAGCATTGCCCTCCATTATTCAGCTAATCGGTTAAACAGCTTTAGTGCATTTAATCACTTAGCATTATCACCTCTCACTTTCACTTCGTGCGCAGCACGGTCTCACTCCGCGCGTAGCGCGGTCTCACTCTCACTACGCACGAAGTGCGTTCACTACCACATGTACGCACTCGGTCTCGATTCCTCTACGCAAAGTTGCTCTGCACTGATTATTGACGTTGATAGCGGCACGATTGTCGCCGAAGCATCCGTCAACTTCGGCGAGCAGTTGCCTCAATATAACGCACCCTCTGGATTTATCCCCGGTGGCGAAAATGGCGAGGTGCACTCGGATCCGCGCATGTGGCTCGACGCGCTCGAGCTGCTGCTCAAAGAGCTGCAGGGACAGTGCGATTTATCCAAGGTCCGCGCAATCTCCGGTGCCGGTCAGCAACACGGCTCCGTGTATTTGAACGAGCAGTGGTTCACCGCGATTGATACACTCACCGAGAATCAGACCCTCACCGAGCAACTCGCGCCGACTCTGTCGCGGGCGACGTCGCCCATTTGGATGGACAGCTCTACGGCTGAGGAATGTCACGAAATAACTGTTGCCGTTGGCGGCGAGGATATTGTTTGTGCCAAGTCCGGCTCGATTGCGATCGAGCGCTTCACCGGCCCGCAAATACGTCGCTTCTATAAAAATGATCCAGCTGCGTATGAGCAGACGGCGCGTATTCATTTGGTCAGTTCGTTCCTCTGTAGTGTCTTGATTGGCGCCGACGCACCGATCGATACCGGCGACGGGGCAGGGATGAACCTGGTCAATATCGACACGTGGGATTGGGACTCAGAGTTGCTCGACGCCACTGCGCCCGATCTGCTTGCAAAGCTTCCTCCTGTTCAACCTGGCAGCACAATCGCTGGTAGCCTCTGCGCCTATTTTACCCAGAAATACGGCTTTGCTGCCGATGTACCGGTGACGATCTTCACCGGTGATAATCCCAGTAGCCTCGTCGGTATGGGCGCGAGTCGCCCTGGTAAGCTGATCGTTTCGCTCGGCACCTCCGATACGTTTTTTGCCGCGATGCCAAGCGTCGTCGCCGATCCAGCTGGCTGTGGCCATGTGTTTGGCAACCCCAGTGGCGGCTCGATGTCGCTGCAATGCTTTGTGAACGGCTCACTCGCCCGTGAAGCAGTGAAAGATAAATTCGACTACGACTGGGATCAGTTCACGCAAGCCTTTGGCAATACGCCAAGCGGTAATGATGGCAATTACATGCTGCCGTTTTTTCGCCCCGAAACCAGTCCACGGGTGGATCTCCCTGCGCCAATTTTAAAAGGCAGCGAAGCATTCGAGAACTGGGCCGATGCTGACGCATCGATACGTGCCTGTGTTGAAGGGCAGTTCCTTAACATGAAACAGCGCACGGACTGGATGCAGTTACAGCCTGAAGTAATTTACCTCACCGGTGGCGCATCGAAAAATAATGCGATTGCGCAAGTCATTGCCGATATTTTTCAAGCCAAGGTGCAGCGCCTCGCAGTCAGTGGTTCTGTTGGTCTGGGGGCAGCGATGCGCGCGGCTTCGAACAGTCTGAGCTGTGACCTCGCTGCACTTGAGCACCGCTTTTGCCAACCCGAGGTGGGCAGCACGATCACGCCGCAAGCAGGCAGCTCGGTCTATCAGGCAGCGGCAGTAGCGTTTGCGGCATTACTCTAGCCGAGTGCCTTGGTGGCGCTCGGTTTGACTGCAGTTGAATTTGTTAAATTAAGGTCGGCCAATCCTCTTGTGCCCGGCTTGAGGCAGGTTTCTTCGTAGCGGGTATGTTCAGCCATTGCCGCAGGGAATGCCTTGAGGAGTGAAGTCCTCTGCGAAAAAGTTCGACGCGCCTGAATAAACCCCTTTTTGTTCAAAACTTTCCAAGCGGGCCTGTAGCTCAGTGGTTAGAGCAGAGGACTCATAATCCTTTGGTCGTGGGTTCAAATCCCACCGGGCCCACCAGGCTTCGATCGAGTGAAACGAGATCGAAGCCTGCCTCGGCGTAGTCAGGCGCTTGCGCCGCCGAAGCCGGGCTTCGCAGTCTAGCACTTCCTCGTTTCTCTCTCCCTACGCCCTGGCATGCCAGATTTTCAATACGTCTATATTTTGCTCTCCGAATGCGGTGAGCATCACTATGTAGGGTGCACAGCAGACTTACAGCAACGCTTGAACAAGCACAACAATGGAGATGTTTCTCACACATCTAAGTTTCGTCCGTGGCGCATACAAAC
>JABJQI010000193.1 GCA_018663485.1 Opitutia bacterium | reverse complement strand
TCCAGCGGAAACGCCACTGGCGAGGTGCGCCATGTCTTATTTTCAAATAAGCTCTGCTCCGAAAAAGTCTGTTGCAGCGCCTCGAAGCTCAGGCCTGGCAGACTGTCATCTGAATTATTCATGGCCAAATTCTCGCTCCGCAGCGGATACCCGCGAAGTCGGACCACCTGCTCGCAACCACGCATGAATAAAAGGGTCCAGCGCACCATCCATGACCGCCTGGATATTACCAGACTCCACACCAGTACGTAGATCCTTAATCATTTGATATGGCTGAAAGACATACGAACGGATCTGGTTACCCCAAGCAATGTCGCCCTTTTCACCATAGAACTTCTCGATCTCGCTGCGCTTCTCATCCTCCTGCTTTTCGTACAGACGCGATTTCAAGGTGCGCATCGCAGCGGCCTTATTCTTAATTTGAGAACGGTCATTCTGACAAGTCACGACAATACCAGACGGAATGTGGGTGAGCCGCACGGCGGACTCAGTCTTATTAACATGCTGACCTCCCTTACCACTCGCACGATAAACATCTGTACGAAGATCTAAGGGATCGACCACAATATCGGCATCATCTTCCAACTCAGCGATTACATCGACCGAAGAGAATGATGTATGGCGCCGAGAGGCGGAATCAAATGGGCTGATGCGAACTAGCCGGTGTACCCCACGTTCTGCCTTGGCGTAGCCAAACGCATTTGGACCTGAAATTCGAATCGTGGCGCCGCTGATGCCTGCTTCTTCCCCAGGTGAAAGATCTAGAACTTCGACCGTAAAACCTGCTTGTTCGCCCCAGCGCGAATACATGCGAAAGAGCATGTCAGCCCAGTCGCAGGACTCCGTACCACCCGCGCCAGCATGCACCGTGAGCAAAGCATTGCATCCATCATTTGGCCCACTCAAGAACGACGCCAACTCCAGCTCGTCAAGCTTAGGCTGTAGGCGTGCCAAGGTATCGAGTACCTCCTGTTGATACGATTCTGCATCGGAATCGCCAGCCATCTCATCAACGAGTTCCAGCATGGCAGCCAGATCATCGAGTTCAGTCTGAAACGCTTTGGACGGATTGACTGTAACCTTTAAGCGATTCGCCTCGGCGATCACTTTTTGCGCAGCGGCTTGGTCGCCCCAGAAATCAGGGTTTGCCATCAGAGCCTCTAGCTCAGCGATACGAGACGTCTTGGTATCACCGTCAAAGATACCTCCAAATATGGCCGGCACGACGGGTCACTTCTTGGATTTGCGAGCGCAGTTCTGGAGTAATTAAATTCATCCGTTAAGATAGGAACCAAGAGCGCACAGAGTTAAAGCACAAAATCGCGCAGCTCTGACTCACTGCTCACTTTTCGGCGAACTTTCAAGCTGATCCACTTTTGTCGTACCGTATTTCGCCAGCGTATAGATGAATAGATCCTCTACCTTCTTACGCGCCCAAGGTGTCTTACGTAGAAACTTCAGGCTGGATTTGACCGATGGATCTTCGTTGAAGCAGCGAACCTCAATGCGACCGCCTAAGCCCTCCCATCCATAATAATCAGAGAGACTAACGACAATCTGCTCCAGCGTATAGCCGTGTAAAGGATTTTTAGGTTGTTCGTAGTTCATGTACTTTAGTCTGCCGCGTAATCAAATTAAACGCGAAACGTGCCACATCCACGCCGAGATGTGAAGGTTCAAATCAAAGCAATCTATACGTCACAGAGTAGCGCACTCGCATTAATACCAGTCACGGCCACTACCTACAAAGCGCTTCTGGCTGATACTCTTAACCTGACTCTAACTCTAATCGTCCAAGCACGCCGCTGAGCGCTTGGGGTAATCAGGACAGATCCCGCATTTTGCAAAAAAATAGCCACTAATTTGGTATTGTCCCCGCAATGATGTAAGCTACTCTACTCTCTTTATGTTTTTGTCAGACAACAGATTTACCTCCCCTCAAAAGAGTCGATTCGTCGGCATTCTGGTTGTCACTAGTTTAATCCTAGCACAGCCCTGTGTACATGCGGACACAGACAAAAACTTCGTGCCCAGTGCCAGCCCACTGGTCACTGAAGGCTATGCGCAACTCGAAGGCGGACAACCTGCAAAAGCATTGATCGCATTTGAGCAAGCGCTGCAGGCCGACGCCAAGAATCTCTCGGCACGACTCGGGCAAGCCATGATCTATGCCGAGCAAGAGCGCCACCAGGAAGCCTTCGCCTCTTACGACGTGATCGTGCAGCACTATCCACAACATGCGTTCGCATGGAATGGTCGCGGTCTCGCCGCGTTTAACTTAGAGGACTTCGATACTGCACTCACCTCATTTAAAATGGCTACTGTCGATCAGCCAGTAAATGGATTTTTTTACGAGTCATTGGCATGGACACAAATGTGCCGTGGCGAATTTGTCGACGCAGCTGAGTCCGCAAAAAAGGCTTCGCTTATGTATA
>JABJQI010000105.1 GCA_018663485.1 Opitutia bacterium | reverse complement strand
CTGTCTGGTTTACGCTTGGGGGTATTCGCGACGTATTCCGCCTGTTTAAGGATTTGAAGAAGCCTCCAGCGATACGGATGATGATGGCTGGGTATAGTTCCCAATGCTGATATCCAGTTGTATTCTTGTTACAGCTGTTTTGTTGGTAGGATCGTGTTTGTTATTTGGTCCATTTTTTGAGTCCTGACATTACAGCTTTATTGTCATTTGAGCGGTTCAAGTCTTTACAGGTATTGTGGCGAACCTTTTATATCTTGGCTTGTCCAACTTATAGTTGGTTTATTTCACAGTTATCACCCCGTTTCCATGAACCCCTTTTGGTCTTTAATACTTAGTCTGCTTGTGATTCGTTCGCTGCGGACCACATATTCGCCAAACGTTGTCTTAATTATTACAGATGGCTTCGGAAGGGGGACTGTATTTAGATGAGCGTTTGGGGCGCTCCGAAACCATGTGGCAGACGCATGGGAACTGTGTGCTTAATTGTTGGGGAAAGTAGATTAGAATATAAAAAAAGTGGTTCTTCTTCATGTCACATCTTACACTAGCATCTGCTAATTCTATAGTTATTTCTCGAAAAAAACGACATCGTATATTCCGATGTTGGAAACATCAGTTGAACTGACCTTCAAGTCTGAGGGCATGTCCATTTTATAGTTTAGTAAATTGGGGATACCTATTTTGTCTTTGAGGGGCGTGGCGATATATTTTCGAGACGTAAGCCAACGTGGCCTTCAGTTCGTTTCGCTGCACCGTCCTTGTGATAAATGTAAGCTGGACTTCTGAGCGACTTAGACCAGTCGGTGTTCGAGGGCACGGTGAAGCCAACTGGCGCGGATCTTCTACGGAATCGTGGTAGCTGTGCACCGACTAGGATTTTGCCGCAGAATTCATTGGGAAAGCAGCGAATTTGGTCTGTTGCTGGCAAACTTCGATGGCTTTGATTCTCGTGACTACGGTTCAATATCGGAAACGAGGCAGAAGCCTCGCCGCAAATAAGTCACCCAGAATCGAGCAATAGATCCCTATTGGCTCTTTTGCTAGCTTCTGAGCAGAATTAGACATAAGGGGCAATGGACGATTTTGATCTCGTTCGTAGTCGGATTCCCCATGAGAGAGTGGCACCTGCTTTGGGAGCAGGGGGCGGCAGAATTTGAACCTGCGAACCAGCAGGTTTGACGCTGTGTTTTCAGGGACGAAGTTCCGCCCGGAAAACACGAAGAAGGCGGAGCAATCCTGCCTGTCCGCCATAGCTAATGGAGCGACGGCGGGTCGCCCCGACCAAGCGAAATTGCCGCTAATGCCCTTTGAAACGGTGGCTTAGCGGTTTTTTGTGTCTGAGTTCTTTTCAGCGTGAGTCCATCAGATTCCACGAATATCCTCCAAGAGGTGCAGAATTGGCAACGGTTTTGGTAACGATTTGGAGGGGCTGTATTTTGCTGGCAGGTCTTTGTCGTGTGGGGTTCAGCTTTAGGAACTGTCTTTGCATTGCCAATGCTTGATGGGGATCATTGATCAACTCACTTTAGGCGTGCTCTGTTTGCGGCGGTATTCAGTGGGTGTTTGACCTGTTAGGTCTCTGAACACTTGTGTTAGGTAGCGAACGTTGTCGAAGCCGGCTCTGTGGGCGATTGCGCTGACATTCAGATTTGTCGTGATGAGTAGATCTTTGATGCGATCCATTTGTATGCGCTGAATCTCATTGTGTATCGAGCGCCCGATGGCCTTCATGAATTTGCGATAGGCGGTGGAGTTCGACATGCCGGTGACTTTGAGCACATCGGCCGTGGAGATCGGGTCGCAGGCGTGCTCTTTGATGTAGCGCAGTGCGAAGGCGACTTCGGGATCGTCAAAATTCATGTAGCTGCTGGAGTCGCGAGCGACCACTTCGGATGGCGCAATGTGTGTGAGTGGGGCAGGCGCTGCTTGCTCCTTCATAATGCTGTCGAGGAGTTCTGCGGTGGTGTGGCCGGCTTTACGGACATTCACATCGATGCTGCTTAGCATCGGTTGAGAGAGTTCGCACAACCAGCGGTCGTTATCGACCCCGAGCACGGAAATTTCCTGGGGGACGTTGATTTGCTTCACCACGCATGCATCTAGAACCCAGCGTGCCCAGCCATCGAAGAAGACAAAAACGCCGCTTGGTTTGGGCAGTGAATCCAGCCATTTGCCTAGTGAGCGCACTGCTTCGGGCATGCTGATGGTCTCGTCAAAGTCAGGTTCGTCGAAATTGCAGGAGAACTCGTGTTTTGCGAGTTCTTCTGTAAAGCCATCGCGGCGTTGTGTGCACCATGGCGCATTTTCATTGCCTCCGCAAAAGGCGAAGTTGCGTATGCCGTTGTTGATAAAGTGTTGGGCGGCCATACGACCGATGGCGTGTTGGTCGGAGGTGACGATGGGGAATTTGAGGTTGCCATCCAGTTCTTCTGAATAACTGCCGAATCCCACAGTTGGGATATTCTTTAATTGAGCGATTTCCTTGATCGCAGGGAGGTGAATGCTGGTGATGATCCCGTCCGGTTGCCAGTGCTGGAGGCCTTCCATGCTGACTTTCGTCATGGGATCCATTAGGATGATCCAACCTGTATTGTTGCGGATGTAATCACCGATGCCGCGTGCGATGCCGCGGTCGAAAGCCATGTCAGATTCCAGTAGGAGGGCGACGCGTTTGACGCGGTTATTGGAGCTGTTTCTGTTGGGGATGGCTTTCTGCTTTTTTGACATAATATATAAATTAGTTTACAGAGTTTTCGCATGGTGCTTGAAATCTGTCAAAGTCTTTCATGGTATGGCATTATTCTGTATTAAAATTACAATATTCAATCATTTGGCTTGAGTTGTCTGTCGCTTATACTTTTGTATCGTTCATGCCCTATGGAACTCCCCTCAGATCGATAGTTATGAAATTTCCTGCTTTATTAGTTGCCTTGGTGACCCTCTCGCTGGCGCTGCATGCCGAGCGCAGTGCGCCCTTCAGTTTGTCTGTTGGCACGCAGAGTGTCGGTGTGCGTTATCAGTTTACTGAGGACTGTGCGCTCGTGGAGAGTGCTGAGCAGATCGCTGCGCTGGGCTCGGACACTCTGAAGATCGCGTTCACCCCCAAGTATGTGGATGATTACCGGATGGAGGCTGATTCTGAAATCCAATCAATTCTTGATTTGGCTCAGAAGAAGTCATCTTACCTGGAGGTGATGGATATGCCCTTTCGTAATATCATGCTCTGGGTCTATCCGTTCTGCGATTCGAACGATGCGTTTTATAAAGGCGTTTTAACCGAGGAGGAGTCACAGGCAATTTATGGCGAGATCTACGAGTTCACCGCGTTCCTGCTGGAGCGTTACTCGGGGAGTGGAAAATCATTCTTCTTAGGGAATTGGGAAGGTGATTGGCATGTGTTGCGTGAGATTTATGATTACAACCTTGAACCCGAGCCGGAGACGATCGCCGCTTCGATCGAATGGTTCAAAATTCGCGAGAAAGCGGTCGCTGACGCGCGCCGTGATGTTGCGCACGAGGACGTGGAGGTCTATTACTATATTGAACTCAACCACGTCGCGAAATCGATGGACGATAATAAAAAGTCGATTGTTAATAGCATTCTGCCTCATATTAAAACCGACTATGTGTCCTGGTCCAGTTATGACGTGACCAAACCGGCGGCTCTGCTGGGCGGAGAGCAGGGGCGTGATCGGGTCTTTCAGGCGTTGGACTATATTGAGGCGCATTTACCGGAAAGTGATGTGCCGGGCAAACGGGTTTTTATCGGGGAATACGGCTTTGAGTTGGCCTCATTCAAGGATGCCGAATCTCAGAGAAAGTATACGGCGGCGATCATGAAGTGGTGCTTGGAGTGGGGGTGCCCGTTCGTGCTTTATTGGGAGCTGTATTGCAACGAGATCGAACCAGCAACAGGGGAGCACCGAGGCTACTGGCTGATTGATGATAATGGTGACAGGCAACCAGTGTGGTTTTTGCACAAAGAGTTTCTGACAAAGGCAAATGCATTTGTTGAGCAGTATCAGCAGGAGCATGGGAAGTTGCCCCGCCAAGCAACCTATAATGCTGTGGCGGCTACATGGATTGAGGATTTCGCAACCTACGACATCCGGACTGAAGATTAAGTGGATGCCTGGAAGGAGACTATTATTATGAAAAAACAAACAAATCAGGCCAATCTAGACCCTGCTGCAAAGCTTGGTTGGGGCGAGAAATTCGGCTATGCCGCCGGAGATATGGCTTCGTGCCTCTACTTCGGTATCTTCATGAATTTCATGGCTATCTTTTACACGGATGTGTTCGGGATTACGCCTGCTGTGCTGGCAACCATGCTTCTGTTTACGCGGACCTGGGATTGGATCAACGATCCGATTATGGGCGCGATTGCGGACCGAACGAATACCAAGATGGGGAAATTTCGTCCCTGGATTTTGTGGATGATCCCGCCTTACATGATCCTTGGTGTGCTGACTTTCACGACCTTCGATTTGGATGGGACGATGAAGATCGCTTACGCCTACGTCACCTACACTTTACTCATGATGATCTATACGGCGATCAATGTCCCTTACGGAG
>JABJQI010000075.1 GCA_018663485.1 Opitutia bacterium | reverse complement strand
TAGCAGGAGCACAAAAGCCATCAAGCTGAGTGCTATGACGAGCGCAAAACCGCCTTGGGAGGGACGTTGCGCTCGCTTAGAATGGGGGAAGAGAGACATTTATGAATGATTTGGGGGGAAGTTATCAGCTAAAACAATCGCAGATTGCGAAACAATCGCAACCAAAGTAGTAGAGACGGAGCAGCATAATACGACCTATTAAGGTCAAGAATGCTTGCGAGCGCAAGCTCAATGTTAGTATTAACTGCAATGACTTTCTGAGCTGCGCTGAGCACGGGTGGCGGACAGTCTTTCCTAGAAGCTTCCGCACAAGCGCGCCGTATCTGCGAAAAACTCGAAGTGCCGAATGCACCGGCAGCGACCACCAAAGCTGACAAGGCAGGCACCTTTCCCAGCGGCGACTCCTCACTCTGGTTGCCTCGAGAGATGGGCCTTATTAGCTAAGCCCTAAAATTACATTTCCGTAACCACGGGACATGCGACACAGCATCAAAACAGCATAGATGTTAACACTCACAAAATATTTGCGCTCATTACCCTAACACTTAAAACTAAACTATGAAATTCACCGGACTTACAGCTCTTATGGTCGCATTCTGCAGCCAACTACTACTCGCAGCCCATGCGGTTGCTGCGGCGTATCGCCCAGCAATCCCCGAAAGTAGGCCAAACATCCTCATCATCCTCACGGACGACCAAGGGTTCTCCGACCTCGAATTTTACGGCAACCCCTCACTCGAAACGCCCCACCTTGATGCACTCGCCAGCGACAGCGTACGCCTCGAGGACTTCCTGGCCTCCCCCACCTGCTCCCCGACCCGCGCGGCATTGATGACGGGGAAACATGAATTCAAGGTTGGCATCACCCACACCATCAGCGGGCGCAGCCTGCTCAAGCCTGACGTGCCGACACTCTCGGAACACTTTCAGTCCGCAGGCTACCGCACGGCGATCTTTGGCAAATGGCACCTCGGCGAGACCTATCCGAGCCGTCCACAAGACAGAGGCTTCGACAATGTATTTATACATCTCGGCGGCGGTATCGGCCAAACCCCGGACTACTGGGGCAACTCTTACTTCAACCCGCACATTCATCACAATGGCAACTGGCAAGCCACCGACGGCTACTGCACCGCCGTCTTTAGCCATGCCGCCTGGAACTGGATCGATCAACTAAGTCCACAGCCCTGGCTCGCTTACCTCTCACTCAACACGCCGCACACGCCGCTGCAAATCGACGACAAGCTCGCGCAAAAGTATCTCGATAAAGGTCTGCCCGAATCGCAGGCGCGATTCTATGCGATGATCGATGACCTCGATCGCGAAGTGGGCGAACTACTTAAAAAACTTACAGACAGAGGCTTAGCCGACAATACCATCGTGCTCTTCATGGGCGACAACGGCAGTGCCAAAGGCGGCCGCCCCGACGAGCTGGAATACAACGCCGGACTTCGTGGTACCAAAGCATCGCCCTACCAAGGCGGCGTGCGTGTGCCCTGCTTCATTCGTTGGCCTGCGGGCAACCTCCAAGGCGGCCACGTCGTTGATAGACTCACCAGTATCAGTGACATCTTCCCAACACTCGCCGATCTAGCAGGACTGCCTCTCGACGCGCAAACACCTACCGACGGACGCTCGCTCGTGCCACTCCTCGACGAGACAATCGATACGCAATGGGCCGACCGCACCGTCGTCACACACGTCGGTCGCTGGCCGAATGACCAAGCGGAAGCCCACAAATACAGAGGCAGCGCCATCCGTAACGAACGCTTTACCCTAGTCAATGGCAACGCACTCTACGATCTACAAAATGATCACGGCGAACAGAACGACGTATCCAAAGACTACCCCGAAGCGTTCGAGACACTCACCAAGCAATACAATCAATGGTGGAGCGAAGTGCATCCGCTCGCCGAGGACGTGCCACCGATCACAGTCGGCGCAACCGCAGCACCTATTAGTCATTTAACCTGCATGGACTGGGGTGCCTCCAGAATCGAACAGACAGGAGACAGATATCCACCCTGGAACCAGAACTACGTGCGAACATTGGCTAAAGGCCAACCACTGGATCACATCGCTCGATTCGGCGCATGGACACTTAATTTCGCACGTTCCGGCACCTACCGCGTCACCCTTAACACACTTCCCGAAGAAGCACCACTCGCAGAAGCACGACTGAGCGCCGGTAACGCACAGCTGATCATCAACGGAAAGCCATACACACAAGCCATCAAAGCAGGTGCCCGTGAAATTCAATTCGAACTCGAGGTCGAACGCGGCGTCACCGAACTTGAAACAATAATCGAAAGCGCCGACCACAGCATTCCTGCACATGGCGCTTTTTTCGTTCGTATTGAATATATTAATACGAAAAATTCCAAGCGCCTCTAAACAAAAAGGCCGCACCCCCTAAAGATGCGACCTTTAATCCTAATAATTATCCTATCCCCACAGGATAAAAACGTACTCTGCCCCTAAGATCACTCATGAGTCAATTAAAAATGATAATAATAACATAATTCCTTGAGTAACTACTTTGATCTGTTGATTATAACAGTCGTGTATACACCATTAATCCAAATTTTGCGGATTATTTACTCCGAATTGAGAAGCAAATACATCCGCACATGAAACGTCCAAATATCATTCATATCTTAGTTGATGACCTCGGCTACGGAGACTTCAGCTTCTTCAACAAAGGTATGAGCGAAACGCCCTTTCTTGATCAATTCATCAAGGAAAGCACTTGTCTGTCGCAGCACTACACCAGCTCGCCGGTCTGCAATCCCTCGCGCGCCTCTCTCCTCACAGGACGCTACCCACACCGCACCGGATCGATCGATACATTGGAGTGGCGCGGCCTCGAACGCCTCGACCTCAACGAAGTGACCATCGCCGACATCCTTGGCGACGCAGGCTATCGCACAGGGTTAATCGGCAAGTGGCATCTCGGTGCGTTTGATCCCCGATACAAACCTGAGAAGCGCGGCTTCGACGAAGCAATCTGCTTTCGCGGTGGCATGCACGACTACTACGACTGGCGTCTCGAATCAGGCGACCGCGTGCAACGCGCTGATGGACGCTACCTTACCGATTACTGGACCGACGAGGCGATCGAATTCCTAAAGCGCAGCCCGAAAGATCCGTTCTACCTGCACCTGACCTACAACGCACCCCACACACCACTGCAAGCGCCCGAGGAAGACTTAGCCGTGTTCCGCGACCGTGACGATTTGAGTGAAGCCGTAAAAACACTCTACGCCATGATCCGCCGATTGGATCGCAATGTCGGGCGCCTACTGGAAAACGTCGACAAGCTCGGCCTGCGTGAAAACACCTTGATCGTATTCTCCAGCGACAACGGCCCGCAATTCGGTGGCAGCGGCGACGACTGCCTAGACCGCTTTAACTGCCAACTGCACGGCTCGAAAGGCTCTACCTACGAAGGCGGCATCCGCGTGCCCGCCGTCGTGCGCTGGCCCGCTGGACTTAAGCAAAGCGACGCAGGCGACAACACCTTCTTCCACATGTGCGACTGGCTGCCCACTCTGCTCAGCATGGCAGGCGTTGCCCCCCCAAAAGGCCTAAAGCTCGACGGCGTCGACCAAACCAGCGCCCTACGCGGCGAGGACTCCAGCTATAAGCCAAAGCGCTGCTGGCAGTGGAACCGCTACGACCCGCAGATCGAATACAACGCCGCGATTCGCGACGGCGACTGGAAACTCGTGCGCCCCTTCGTGCCCGAAGCCTTCGAAGTGCCCGATATCAAATGGCTGGACGTCTCCATGTATGAGCCGGAGCACTTCATCGAAAACGGTATCATCACCGATCCGGCCCCGGAAGTCATACTGCCACCAGCGCCACCGGTCGAGCTCTACAATTTAAACGACGATCCACTGGAGCAAAACAACCTCGCGCTCCAACGGCCGCAACGCGTGCAACACATGGAACGCGACTTACACACCTGGTTCGAAGACGTCTGCAACGACTTAAAAAAGACGAGCCGCGATTAATACTCAGAACATGCCACTACACATTCAACGATCCTCATAACGCCACTACACAGTCAATGATACACCACAACGCTTACACCAAATCGATCGCTGCAATCTTGCTTTCGATCGCTCTCGTTCCACACACTCAAGCCAAGCAAGCCGACTTCATGCACAACACTGTAAAACAAGCCACGACGATTGAGTCGCTCGCGACGGTCAACGACTGGAATCAGCCTGCTAACGGCGTGTGGATCACCAGCATTGGCGACATGTCACAGGAACTGCGCTATACTGATCTGGCCGCAGAGCCCCCACGTATTGAACGTCTCAATACGCTAGGTGATCCAGCGTTTCCATTCGAAGCGGATGCGATTCGTTATTCCATCAACCCGGATGGGCGACTCATGATCCGCATCCCCTGTGGCCCAGACGAGAAGCTCTACGGCTATGGATTACAGCTCGATAAGGTCAATCAAACCAGCCGTGTATTGGAGCTCAACTTGGACCATTGGGGACTCGGTGGTGGCCGCACGCATGCGCCCGTGCCATTCTATGTCTCCTCCAAAGGCTACGGTGTATTCTTCAACACCGCCCGCTTCCTCAAAGTTTATAATCAAATCAGCAATCGCAAAGATGCCACACAGCGACCGCCGGAAGTAGACCGCAATCCACCTGTGGACGAAATCGCTAGCCAACCTGACAAATGGCAGGCCAATCCGATGGGCGACTCCGTCGAAGCGGCGATTCGTGGCAGTGGCCTCGAAGTCATTTTGTTTGCGGGCGATTCGATACTCGAAGTCGTGCAGCGCTACAACCTCTACTCCGGCGGCGGCGCATTGCCACCGCTCTGGGGGCTCGGATTCTGGCACCGAGTGCACGCGCACCATAATGCCGCACAAGTGGAAGCCGAAGTCGCCGAATACTCTGAAAATCGATTTCCGCTAGATGTGATTGGTCTTGAACCAGGCTGGATGACGAAGTCCTACCCTTGCACCTTTGAATGGCAGACTAAGCGCTTTCCAGATCCACAAGCTTTCACGCAAGGCTTACTCGATCAAGGAATCCGCCTCAACCTCTGGGAAAACCCTTATATTTCCGAGAATGCAAAACTCTACGAAGACATGTATCCACTCTCAGGGTCGCATACAGTTTGGCTCGGCATTGTACCCGACTTTACGCTTCCCGAAGCACGCCAGTTGCTAACTGATCAACACAATCAAGATCATCTCAGTATTGGTATCAGCGGTTATAAAATGGACGAAGTGGATGGCTACGACCGTTGGTTGTGGCCCGAACATGCGACTTTCCCGTCTGGCAACTCCGCCGAAGCCCTGCGCCAGACTTACGGTCTCTTGCTGCAAAAGACCCTCTACCAAGACCTCTTCAAGAAGCAGAACCAGCGCACCTACAGTCTCGTGCGTGCCAGTAACGGCGCGGCCTCCGGCTATCCCTTCGTGATTTACTCGGACTCATACGATCACGAGCAATATATCACAGGGCTCTCCACCGCCAGCCTCTGCGGCATCTTATGGACGCCTGAAATTCGCAGCGCAAAGAGTGCACGCGAATGGCTCAACCGCATGCAGACTGTGTGCTTTTCGCCGATGGCTAATCTCAATGCCTGGGCCTCTGGAGTCAAACCGTGGGACTTCCCTGAAGTCACCGACGCGGTGCGCAACGTGATCGAGTTACGCATGCGCTTACTGCCGTATTTCTACTCATCGTTTGCGGCCTACAACCGCGACGGTATTCCACCGGTACGGGCAATGATCCTCGAAGGTGGTTTCGAAAACGCAGGTGCCACCGTGGTCGAAGGCGAGTTAGATGGTGAAACCAACCCGTATGCGACAGGCGAGATTATCGAAAAGAACGATCAGTTTATGTTTGGCCCGAGCATTATGGTCGCTCCCTTCTATCAAGAGCACGCAACCGAACGCAGCGTGCAACTCCCAGCGGGCAATTGGTATAACTTCTACACTGGCGAGTTCGTTGGCAATAACACCAGCATCATCGTAAATGCTGTCGAACTAAAAGATCGCACCCCACTATTTGTCAAAGAAGGTGCCGTCATCCCCATGTTCAGCGAAGCGCCGCTCAATAGCAAGGCCGCGAAAGGCCAAGACATCACGGTGCGCCACTACGGCAGAACCACCGGCCGCTTCCAACTCTACGAAGACGATGCCACCACCTTTGACTATCAACGCGGTGCCTCTCGCATCCGCACGATCACTGTCAATGCCAATGGCAATTTCGACATACAAACCGAAGGCAGTGGCCCCGCCCTATTTGGTAGAATCAATCATGTGGAACAGATGACAAAGTAAGACTCGATTCCAGCCAGCCTTTAGCCATTCAATGCTGCCGCAAGCGCCACTTCGCCTGACCACCGTCATCGAGTGGTAGATTAAAGGCGATCAAGATGCATCGTGTAATTTTCATTTTATTTCCTAATTTATTTTGAGGATCCTCCCACCTAGTAAGTTGCGGCCTTAATGCCAGGCTGACCGCTGCCACATTCCCATTGATCCAAAGTGTAAATAATGCATCATCGACTGTGTTGAACAGTCTCCTTCATGGCCTCGATGGCGGCCATGCGCTGAAAGTCTTCGACCACCAAACCGCTGATCTCGACTTCAGAGAAGAATACCACAAACCTTAGGGCGAGATCGTCGTCGTGATCCTCACATAATGGATTCCTTTGCGATGAATGCTAAGTTCGTGATTCGACCGTCGATCCTGACTCTTCGATTGGTCATTTAGCATCACTCAGTTACTTCCATCCACAGATCCTTTGACGATATATTGGTACAAACTACCCGTCTTTCAGGTAACCTTCATACCTTTGAGTTCGCGGGGCCCGCTCAGTTCGCGACCAGCCATGAATAGCCGGCATTCACCCTCAGGGGCACTAGTGCGTTTTCGGATCGTCAACTAGGGCATGCTCCCGCCGGTATCCGACATGGACGGACGAGGCAGAGGCCTTCTGTCGTTTCAATTTCATAGCCGATGCCAGCCACATTGGTGGTGATTGATTAGGCGCCCAATGCTTGCATACGTCTGTCAGTCTTCAGATCATCCACAGTCCATACAGTCCATGCATAGCCTTGATAACTGACCTCTGAATGACTGACGTAGGAACGGCTTTGTTCAAGCTAAGTCTATCTGACGCAATCTTCCTCAATGCATTCAAGACGGTTTGGAGCGTGGGGGTAATTCTCCCTGTTTGTTTCTTAAAACTATACAAATAAGATGCCTTAAAGTGCGGAGCAAGATGTGCCTTCAACAAACTGCGGGGTACTCAAGATCGTCTTCGCCTTCGGCTTTCGTTTCCACGGTCCCTGCTCGATGCGCTCGACCAATAGCTTCGCCGCGTTGTGCCCGATTTGATACGGCTCTTGATCAAACGACGAGATGGCGACGCGTGGGTCACGCAAGTTCAAGGCACCAAAACCGACGACCTTTACTTGCTGCGGAATCTTCAGCTTAAGTCGCTGGCAACTATGCCAAGCACTGGTCGCCAAGCGGTCCGCAATTGCAAAAACACAGTCAAACTTCCCTTTTAATTGCTCCAGCTCATGATCAATCAAATCCGCATTAGGGGAAAAGTTCGGTGTAATCACATGCGCAATCAACTTTACCTTATGTTTTTTAAGGCCGACTTTAAATCCCTCGGAGCGTAGACGACTGGTACTCACCAGGTCACCCGTTGAGACCAGCACCGCAGCTTTACAACCATTTTCAGCCAACACACGCGCCGCCTCATAGCCACCTGCATAATCATCGGTGCCCACAAAATCCGCCTCAAAGTGCGTGGTATTACGATCCACCAGCACCAATGGAATTTTGCGATCAATCACCTCCTTAAAGAAAAGCGGACTCGCATCCTCATTAACCGGCAAAAGAATAAATCCGTCTACACGGCTTTCCAATAAGCGATTGATCACCCTACTTTGTTGCGCCACTGCACGCTCACCAAAATTACCATGCACCATATCCAGCGCCATGATCATATCCTTCTCATTTAAATAATCATACGCTCCTTCCAGAATCTCAGGCGCGAGCTCATGCCCAGCAGGCACCACGACACTGACAATACCGCTCCGCCCACTCTGCATCCCGCGCACCAGTCGATTACGCTTATAACCGAGTCGATCTGCGATGGCTCGAATCCTCTCGTCAGTCACAGCAGCGACGTTCGATTCATTACGCAGCACTCGCGAAACGGTCATCATTGACACCCCCGCTTCGGCCGCAATTTGCTTCATACCTACAGACGACTTCTTCATGTTAATTAACATGAGACTCACTAATGTTCATAAGCAACAGCTAAATTCAATATCGAAGAAACCCTGAACGCAAAGGGCTTCAGCGGTAGTTGCAAGTGAGGCATAAAAAAGCTGCGAACCTTTGAGAAGTTCACAGCTTATTCTTTTTGGTCGGGGCGACAGGATTCGAACCTGCGACCCTCTGCTCCCAAAGCAGATGCGCTAGCCAGGCTGCGCCACGCCCCGTGCCCAAAAGAAGACGACAAACCATCACAAATTTCTCCCCTGTCAATGCTGTTTAAAAAGATTTTTTTAGATTAAATGTTCGCGATTCTCAACTCACTGCATAAACCTAATTAACTAACGATGCTTAATGAGCAATTAAATATCCTTAAGATAAGACACAGAAGGCTTATGGGCCGAGTCAGCTTTCTGCTTTGGCTGATTTCTAGCGCTTCAGGGAGCACCCTCCAAGAGCAGTTAGAGCAGGCTATTTCGGCTTTCAGCAATGCTGATTATACCTCTAGTTATTGGCAATTTGAGAACATGGAGCTCGATTATGGCACCGAACCAGAGTTTTTAGCACGCACTTTCCAGCAAACCGTCCTCCCCGTCCGTGGCTATGCCGCGCTGATGGCAGATCGTCCCACCGATGCGCTGATTTACTTCGGCGAACTACTCAGCCAACACCAACCACACTCAGGCTTACAGGCTTTCGCACTCTATAATACAGCGATCGCGCAGTCGCAAACCCATGCTCTGGCGACTGCCGCGCAGACCTTTCACTATTTTCAACTGACTTTTCCAGGCTCCAACGAGGCCGCACTCGCGCTGCTACAAGAAGCTGAACTGCGCTACGAAATCGGCTTCGTCGCAGAGGCGGCCACCCTTCTCGACGCATTTTATGAATCGGATGCCCCCGAGACGCTGCGCATGCAGGCACGACTAAGAGCGCTGCAAATCGCGGGCGCAACTGGCTCGACTGACCGTGCGCGTGCAATCCTATTTGAATCGGATTGGAATACAGCCGCGATGCCAGACATTGCGGCGCTGAGCTTCACAGCACTGGACGCGGGCGACCTATTGATGACAGCCGGTCAATACAACGAAGCGGTGCGAGCCTACCGATTAACACTGCCGCGCAAGGTGCTGATCGAAAAACAACGCGAACGGCTTCGCGCACTCAAAAGCTCCCTCGCCCAGCAATCACTGCTTGCCTCTAGCATCTGGAAGAGCCATTCGCAGCAACTAGTGGCGCGCCTCACGCGTCAGCTCGATCTCCTCGAAAACATGGCCGACTACACGCCAGGTCTGTATTTACGTAGCGGCCAAGCTTACTTGCTCAAACAAAGATACCGCGAGGCGACCATCCTTTTTCGCACGGTCGCGCAAACGCCCGAGTTCGAAACCGACATCCGCGCCGAAGCACACTACCGCTGGATCTTGGCCATGTGCGAAGCGCAAGACTGGGCAGGCGCGCGCAACACCGCGCAGTTATTTCTCAGCGAACACCCAGGCCACAAACTCGCTAACAGCGCCCTCTTCCTGATCGCCCGCACCTACCAGAGCGAAGGTCAATTCCTCGAAGCGATCGCGGTACTCGATGAGCTCATCACCCACTTCCCCGACGATCCTCAGGCGCCTCGCTGGTATTTTACCCGCGGTTACAACTTCAGTGCGCTAGATCGACAAAGCACCGCTCGTGACGATTTCGAGACCGCGCTAGAGCGCTTTCTTGATAGCAGTATGGTCGAGCAGCTCCAACTATGGCGCGGCCTGACCTTCTTTTTCGAGCGCAACTACGACGCCAGCCTCGAAGCGCTTGAAACACTTAAGCAAACTAGTAAGAAGCATCCACTGTATCCGGAAATCAACTACCGCATCGCCAACATATTTTATGCGCAGCGCAACTACGACGATGCACTCAAAACCGCCGACGCCCTAATCAAAGCATTCCCCGACCATCACCGCGTTCCGGCAGCCCAAGCTCTGCGCGGCGACATTTTCATGGGCCGAGGTGAACACCTCCAGGCTGCAAACGCGTTTCGTCAAGTGCCGCCCGACGACGCGCAACTTTACGACTACGCTATCTTCCAAGCGTCCAAGATCTACAAGGTGCTCGAACGCTACGATCTACTGCGCAAACATCTGCAAGCCTACATTGACCGCGACGATGCCAACGAACGCCCGCGTGTGAGCGAAGCACTTTACTGGATCGGCTGGTCGCTACAGCAGGAAGAACGCGGCACCGAAGCATTACCATTATTTGAACAAGCGATCACCCGTTTCGGCAACGATCCAAACGCGCGCGCCGTCGGCTCAATCCTCTCTGCCTACGCTGATCTGACTAAACGCCTAAGTAAAACCGACAGTACCCGGCCCGCCTTTGACACATGGCTACAGGATGCCACCGAACAGAGCCTCACGGAGGGCGAACTCACCTGGTTTGCACGTCTAACATTATTTAAGTCCCATCGACAACGGCTCAGCTTCGGCGACGAACGAGCCGACGCCACCCTCCTCTCGATTCACCGCTTTGTGCCAATCGACCAACAAGATGCTGCGACGCTCGCCAGCGTCGCCCTGGTATTGATTCAACGCGGCTACGAATCTGCCGACGACTATTGCGAACAGATTCTCACCGAATATCCAAAATGCTTTGAGCGCGGCACCGCCTATTTTGGCAAAGCGCAACTCGCCGCCAATGCTGAACGCCTCACCGAAGCTCGCCGCTGGCTACTTCGCTTCCTCGAACAAACACCTTCGCACCCACTGGCCGCGGACGTGCGCCTGCTCAGTGCCGACATACTTACCCGGCAAGGCATTTACGACGGCGCGCGCGCAGTACTCAACGAGATCCTACAGATCAAAGCCATGCGCGGCCGCCCGCATGCCCAATCACTAGCGGGGCTGGCACGCATCGAAACCGCGCAGAACAACCCTGAGCGAGCGATCCCCTACTGGCAGCGGATCTACACCCTCTACCGGGCCTACCCTAAGATCATAATTGATGCCTATTGGCAGAGCGCCCTACTGTTTGAACAGATCGGCGACAGCACAGCCGCACGCAATACACTGCGAGAATTAGTCAGCGACGAGCGCTTGAAAGACTTCGACGCCTACGTGCTCGCACAAGACAAACTCAGCAAACTGGACACTATGGTAGAAGCACGAACGGAGCTCGCCATTCAAGCATCCCATCCCGCAAGAGAGGCGCAACCATGAGGTTTCTATTCATTTCAATGGCATTTCTACTACCTACGATTGCCACTGCGGCCATTCCGCCCGACCAACTTTCGCTAATTAATGCCGAACTACATCAACCGATTGCGGTCCATCTAAGCAATGGCCGGACGATCCCAGGACACTCAATCGATGTATGTGGAAATCAAATACAGGTAGCCACCTCTGAAGGCGCTGGCGAAATCATCCACACCTTCAACGTGAATGAAATTATCAATTTTACAATACCGGGCGAAAGCTACAAAACGCTGGCAGTCGAATGGATCAATGCCGGCGAATCAGACGATGCCATGGAGTTGCTACAACTGCTTTATCTACAACGCGTAAAAATCATGCCTCTCCTGCCCGCCACCGAGTCGCACTTCTTCATTTATTACGTCGATCTCATACTGCAATCCGACAATCCCGCCCGAGTAATTGCAGTGACTGGTATTTTAAAGCCTCAGATTAGTCATCCAGCCGCGCTATGTGCGCTTGAGGACGCAGTGCTCGACAGCTACAACCGCCTACAACTCTACGACGAAGCACGGCTGCTGACGCAAAAATGGCTGGCTGCACGCAATCCGTACGGCGATTCCGCCCTTGGTTATTACACGCGCAGCGCTGACCTACTACGCAGCGAAGACTACGAAGCAGCACTCGACACCGCACTGCAACCGATCGTTTTCTCGACACCGAGCCCGCAAAAAAAACTCGCTCACTGCTACGCCGCAGCGATCAGCTCCGCGCTAGGCTTGCGAGATCAAGATTATGCGCTAATATTGTATGCAGAGATGCTAGCACGGTCACTGACTTGGCCAGATACAGACCCAACTTTTGATATACCCTTCAATCAACTCAACGAGCACCTGAAAAAAACCGCAAAACACCCTAGCACCACGAGCTTATCTTACCAATGAAACTAAACGACTCACTCTGCCTGATAGTACTAAAGCATGCACTACTTAGCCTAGCGCTCACCTCAATCGCGCACGCTCAAGACGCCGCACCTGAGGCCACCGCTGCCGCCGAAGACACTCTCAATCTATGGGGCTTGATCCAGCAAGGCGGTTGGGCGATGTATCCCCTCGGCACCTGTTCGTTGATTATGTTCTTTCTGATCTTTTATTCATGGAAAGAAACCACAGCGAATAAATTCTTCACCGCTGATCAATTGAGCACTACTAGCGACGCACTACAGAGCGGTAACATCGAGCAAGGGCACCAGCACTTACAAGACGGCAGCAACCTCCTATCGCGCGCACTCTCGCCGGCGCTCAAAAAGATCCATAAAGGCCGCGAAAAGACCGAAAACCTTTTTATCGAGAACTTAGAAGCCGAAGAGAACAGCGTCTCGCAATGGGTCACCTACCTAAATGTGGTTGCCTCAGTGGCACCGATGATTGGGTTACTCGGCACCGTCAGCGGCATGATCAGCGCGTTCCAGACAATTGGCCGCGGCGGCATGGGTCGACCTGAACTCCTAGCCGGCGATATCGGCGAAGCTCTGATTACGACAGCGACTGGACTCGTGATCGGCATCCCCGCAATGATCGCCTATTTCGTCCTCCGCAATCGCCTGAATTCAGCGATGATCGCCACGGCACAAGCTGGCACCGACCTGATCGAAGCTGCGGACGGCGAGTAGGCTACTCGGAGCCCAGCGCTCCTCGTCTATATCAGTCAACTGGCGGTTGTCCACACTGCCAAACTGCTAACTCCAGGCAGCAACTATAAATCGATACGCAGAAGCATTGCATCCGCAGTTCTTTGCATTTAGCGATTTAAGCCATGATCCGTTACAGCGCACTCACAGAACTGAACTTGATACTACATGAAGCCCCTGGTGAAGACGGCGACTGGGGCTGGTTTAGCCGCGAACACGCAGTCATCGTCGATGCGGTGCTGCAGATGCTTGGTCACCCGACAGTAGTCATGGATGGCCTACTCATTATGCAAGACGGCACACATTCGCTGGCGACCATCCCACTAGGCCATGCTTGGAATATGATCTATGAGGACCGTCTGGTTGATGCCAGCGTCACCACTCACCATATGACCTCGCACTTTAAAGAGTTCAACAGCGTCGATTCGAAACGTCCCGACACCTGCCCCTATCCGATCCATTACTCAGAGAAACTCCCCGACACGATCCGCAAGCCCGACCGTCCCTCAGGGCTCTACTACTACCGCAAAGAGAGTTTCAGCTTCAATGCCGCGCTGCTACTGGAAGATCCCTATCAATTTATCCACAAGCCTGAATTCGGTACGCCTGATCTGCTCGAAAGCTACGGCCGCGACATTTTCTTCAAATTAGCTTATCACATTTATCTAGTGCAACAAGGACAGGCAAAACCGCTCTCGACGAGCAATGACGACCTGCTCGACGCAGTGGCTACCAGCCGTAGCGGCGCACGTAAGAAAGTGTTAGCCATCCTCGATGGCAGTGCGGGCGTCTGACACGGTTCAGCCAATTCAGAAAACCTCACTTTTCGTGCGAAAAAGTTTTGCTTCTGCCGCACGATTCGGTTTGATCTAATCCATGCACGAATTATCCGGAACCGTAAAAGTAATTTTCGAAGAACAAACCTTTGCCAGCGGCTTTAACAAGCGCGAATTTGTTGTGACTGACGAAGCTGACAAATACCCACAGGACATTAAGTTCGAGTGTGTTAAAGATAAGGTCGAATTAGTCAACAAGCTCAACGTTGGCGAAAAAGTCAAAGTCACCTTCGACCTTCGCGGCAACGAATATAATGAAAAATATTATGTCAACCTTGCCGCCTGGAAGATCGAAAGCCTTGCAGCAGCTGGTGCCGCCAGCAGCACCCCGCCAGCCTTCGATCCAGCCGATGAAGTTCTCGACGAAGAGCCACCATTTTAGTCGCTCAATTACCATTTTCAACAAAAGGCCGCTCATTCACGAGCGGCCTTTTTTGTGCCTATATTGGAGGGCAACGCTCCGTCGTTGCCACGATAGCCAAATCAACGAATCTAACGTGAGGCAATGGCAGAGCAATGCCCTCCAGCTCGTCAGTAAAATTCCAGCATGCTACTCCACCAACCGCCCGGTTAGCAGACCGGCGAACGCTAACTGCACTGGGTGAAAGCAAATCAATGGGATCAATACCATTGCAGGATCCACTACACCCGGGGCTGCCAGCAAAATCGACGAGGCCAACGGCAGGCCCGAAGCCAACGACTTCTGACTCGCACAAAAAAACGCTGCAATTCGCTGCGCACGCGTCAAGCGCAACCAAGACCCACTCCACCATATTAATACACTCGTCACCAATAAGAGCGTCACGATACCCACGGCCACCCCGAGGCAAAGTGCCAACGACAGCTCATCCAACAGGCCCGAACTCACGCTCTGCGCAAACGCAGCGTGTACAATAAATACAATGATGCCACTACTGACCAATTTGACTACTCCAGCAATGCGCCCAGCAAGCGCCCGCATAAACTGACGTGCCACCTGCCCCACAATCAACGGCAACACCAATAACTGAGCCAGACTCACGAAAATCCCCGCCAATGAAATCTCAATCGCCGTCTCACTCGCCAGATAAGCCACCGCAATCGTCGGCACCACCAAAACCGCCAATAGGTTGGAAAAAATCGTCGAAAAAATGGCATTGCCCGTGTCTCCGCCTGAGAGCGAGGTGAATGCGATCGCCGAAGCCACCGTCGTCGGCAAAATCGCCAGCAGCCAGAACCCGACACACAGTTGCGGCGTCAACAGCCACGACAGTGGTAGCAGCAATAGCCCCGTCACCACTGGGAACCACAAGTAATTCCACGATAAGACGAACACGTGAAGTCGCATCGGGTTGTACCCTGCGGCCAACGAACGCGTCGGCAACGACAGTCCCTGTAACAAGAAAATCACCGCCACGCCAAACTGCGTGGTCCACTGCGCACACAAAAAACCCTCCTTCGAGGCGGGCTCAGGGACATAGACCGCAAGCAGCACGGCGGCAAGCAGCCATAGCGTGAATGCATATTTTCGAAGCAGTGACATCATTTTCGAGATTAACTCAGCGTGCACAAAGCTGAGAAAAGGTGAAGCGAGAAAAATCAACCAGGGCGGCACGGGCTCCGAGTCACTAGGCGCTGTTCAAACAGCGAACGAGACAAAGGACATGCTACACCGTCTTTATATTTTGCATTCCCGTAACTTTCCCTTTAATCCCTCGGCACTCATGAAGATTGAAAGCGCAACATTCCGCACCAGTGCACTCGACCTCGAAGCCTGCCCGGCATCTTGGCAGCCCGAATTCGCCTTTGTCGGACGCTCCAATGTCGGCAAATCTTCGTTGATTAACATGCTCACCGGCAAGAAGGAGCTCGCGAAAACATCCAGCGTGCCGGGGAAGACGCAGCTGATTAATTTCTTTGATATTAATCAGACCTGGAGCCTCGTCGATCTACCTGGCTACGGGTATGCACGACTTTCCAAGGCGAAGCAGAACGATTTCAACATCAATGTTAGTGGCTATCTCACAGGCCGCGAAAACCTCAAGCATGTTTTTGCACTGGTTGATTCGCGGATGGAACCAGTCGAAGGCGACCTCGCCTTTATCGAGTGGCTACAAGCCTGTAAGCTGCCCGTATCGATTGTCTTCACCAAGTCAGACAAAAGCTCGGATACCACTGTGGAAAACCACGCAAAGCTATTCCTGCAGAAATTAGACGAATGGGGCATTCAGGCCGTCAAAGCCTTTAGTTGCTCAGCGAAGACACGTGTCGGCCGCAATGAGATTCTCCAATTCATTGAGACCATGTTGCCGAAAAAAACCAAGGTGAAGAACCAGAAAACCATCTCCTTGGCCTGGATGAAAAAGAAGCGCTAAGGCGCGCGGCTCAGAACCGGCAGTGGGCCTGCTCGCCAATTAGTCGAAAACCCCCAATACTAAGAATCGACGGTTGGCACCCCCAGGTGAGGAACCTAGCTTAAGTCACACTTTGCATTCGCGGCACGATCTCCCGCAAGACACCGAGGGCGGTGCCCCTGAGTTTTTGTTTGGCAACTGGCTAAATCTTAGTCCCACAGCCTGTTAATATCCAGCAACATTCAGTTGTGCCTACCGTTTGACCCGATGCTTAAATCAGACTACCATCGAAGCCACGCTCTCACCTGTGATTCGCGATGTAATCGATTATTCTTTATTTATACGTTACGTAGCAATATATATAAAGCGAATTATAAATCACTTACGACATGTCACTCTCGCCACCTACAACTGCCGCCGAAGTCACTTTCAATATCCATGAACTGGGCGATTTCCAACCCCGCTTACAGCAGTGGCAAAACGAGTTAAAACAAGTATCCTCGGCGCGCGAGCTACGCCAGCGCATCCAAGATACTCCGCCATTGCTGCGTTCACGCCTCAAAGATCATGGCTACTGCGATGCCTACCTCGCCGCTTATGTGGCATGGATTTGTCAGCTCAGCAAAACCACCGCACCCAGCTGGGTAATGCAATCGAATCGGATTGCCGATAGCGCCTGTATCGACGACGCAATTGACCTCAGCCAAACACCGGAGCCATTTAGGCAACGCAACCTCTTCACGATCCCCGAAAACGTCGTGCATCTACGTCGCGGTCGGCCGAAAAAAAGCACCGCCCATAAATTAAAAAACAACGCTGCACGCCAACGACGCCACCGGCAACGGGTCAAAGCAAAGCTCGCACGCCTCGAACAGCTCGAACGCGAACTAGACAAGTAGCCTTCAAGTCTCCGGCTCCACTCTTTAAGCCTCCGCCCGCCTCAATAGTCTCAGACATCCTCCATGGCTTCGCATAAAGTCCTCTCTAACTGGTATCAACAGCTCGCAGAACATCTGGATTCCGGCACACGGCTCGCAGAAGCGTTCACCATCTGCGCAGGCCCTCCGAGTAGAGACCGATTGCGCATGGCTAGATTGATCGAAGGGGGCACTGGGATTGAAGCAGTGATGACCGCGGCACCTGCCTGGTTGCCGAAAGCAGACCGCGCTTTTATCAGCACAGCGATGCAGGCCGGCCGCCTGCCGCAAACCTTACGCAACCTTTCCGATCGGCATGAGCGCATTGGGGCCACTCAGCTCAAAGTCATGCTCGGACTGCTTTACCCGCTCGGTGTCTACCACCTCGCGGCTTTGATCCTGCCGATCGTCCGCATGATCGACTATACGCATGGATTCGAATGGGACGCCCGACTACACCTGTTACAAAGCTCGCTACTAATCTGCCCAGTATGGGCGCTCGGCGCACTGAGCCTATTTCTAGTCAAAACAGACAATGCGCTGCTGACTCGGATCTTGCGCTGCATTCCACTCCTGCGTGGCTACAGTCAAGCACAGGCACTCGCTGACTTTTCCTACGCGCTCGGCACCTTCATCGATGCTGGCGTGCCAATGCACACTGCCTGGCAAGGCTCCGCGCACATCGCGAACGACCCAAAGATCAGCCGCGCCTACCGAGCGATGCAGCCCACCTTTGCCGCGGGTGAAGACCCCGCCACGCAGCTCAAAGCGCACAAAGTATTTCCGCCCGACTTCGTGGCGTTCTACGCCGCTGGCACCCAAAGCGGCAAGCTCGACGAGATGATGCTCAAAACTGGCCAGCAATACCAAACACAGGCGAACCATGCCATGACTTACGCCTCCATTGTTTACCCGACACTGCTATTTGCATTGGTCGCTGTCTTCATCGTGTTCACCATTTTCGAAGTCTATGGGGGCTACCTAGATTTGCTTAACGACTTGGCGCAGTAGAGCTGGATCCCTAGAGATCCACCCGCCTAGCAGCCGCACCAGCCCGAAAAACCAAGGCCTTAAAATATCAATCAAAAACTTAAAAAAGGTTAGCATTATATTATGAAAAAGATGAGCTGCAAAATCGATGGAGCCAGCGACTAGGCTTTGTACGCCAGTACGTTTCAAGAGCTCTCGAAATTGAACAAACAGCAGGTCATACAGATGCTCTAAGTGGATCAAGCTGTGGGGCTGCTGCCCAATCTGGGCAGCAGCACCGCAGTGCCGAGCGCATCACATATTGTCGTGCCACGCTCCGCAGCACTATTCCACCATTGAGAAATTCAAGCCGAGTTCTTTTTCTAACTGGGTAATTTTACGGCGCTCCTTTGGCTCAATCAAAGTAATCGATACGCCTTTCTTACCCGCGCGTGCGGTGCGGCCGCTGCGATGGGTGTAATACTGCATCGCATCCGGCAACTGATGCTGGATGACAAAAGATAGACCTTCGACATCGATGCCGCGGGCCGCGACATCGGTCGCGAGCAGAAACTGTGTGCGTTCATTTTTGAAGGAGCGCATCACCTTATCGCGATCCTTTTGACTGAGGTCGCCCTGCAAGACGCCGACTGCGAGGCCGAGTTTGGTCAAGTCTTGCCCCAGCGAGACGGCACCCGAACGTGTACGGCAAAAGATCAAGCCGCGCTCTTCGCCATGCGCGATTAAATACTTATAAATAAAATCAGTCTTATCCTCACGCGAGCAGATCGCGAACTGGTGATCAATATTCTGATTCACCACGTGCTTTTTATCCACCTTGATCATGTGCGCCTTGGCAGACATGTGCTGCTCGACCATATTCTTAATACGATCTTGGAAGGTCGCGGAAAACAGCCAGGTACTCTTGCGGTCTTTGGTCTGCTTAAAGATTTCCTCCAGCTCGGATTGAAAGCCCATGCTCAGCATCTCGTCGGCTTCGTCCAGCACGAGATGACGGACCGACTGTAAACGGATCGCCTTGAGTTTGAGCAAATCCATCAAGCGGCCAGGCGTGGCCACGACAATGTGCGTGGGGCGTTGCAATTTTTTAACCTGCAGATCGATTTTGTCACCCCCCGCGAGGACTTCGACAAATATTTTAGCGGAAAATTTTGTGTAGCGGAACAGCTGCTTGCCGATCTGCTGCGCGAGCTCACGAGTCGGCGCGATGATTACCGCCTGGATCTCTTTAAAGCTCGGGTCGATCTTGGTTAGCAGCGGCAGGCCAAAGGCGGCAGTCTTGCCAGTGCCAGTCTGCGCTTGGGCAATGAGGTCGCCGCCGTCTTCCATCAGGAAAGGAATCGCTTGCGCTTGAATTGGCGTCGGCTCAAGAATGCCGAGTGCTTCGATCCCTTGATTGAGGTCGTCAGGAATGCCGAGTTGTGTAAATGCTGTGCTCATCGTTTTATCTACTGTCGGCGCGCAAAATCATCTCTGCGAAACCATTGAATGGCAGCACTCTGCCGACTCCGCAGCAAATGACGAGCTATGAATCGTGGAAAAGATACGGCCAATTGAAGGCAGCGCATGCGCGTTCCCAGTCTGCTGCACTTAACCGAAAGGCGTGAGGACGACCCGCCCACCTTGAGCCACTGCTGATAAAATGAGGGCGGGTCGCGCTTACTCCTTTTACTATACCAGATCAAAGCTTGCAGTACCCCCTCACTGTGTCCGAGTCATTACTATTCGAGCAGTCAGTGAGGACACGGCACCGTCAGCTCGATTGGTAAGATTCGATTGAAGCGCCGCCCGAAGAAAGCGCAGAAATAATTACACATTGGATGGGATCTTGCCAAAGGGCAATGATTGCCATTGCGTGCGACAATATATGCAAGTCGAACGAGGAGAAATCATAGCACGCAGCCTGACCGGACGCTGCCCCAACTGCGGCGCCTTCGGCATGTTCAAACATTGGTTTCGACTCAACAAACACTGCACCGGTTGCGACATGCCACTGGAGAAAGAAGACTCGGGCTTCTACTTCGGCACCACTTCGATCGGCTACGTGCTGGCGATCATCGTCGTCATTATTCCGATCTGTATTTTAGTCGTTAAACAGATCGTCGGGATGTGGACCGGTGTGATCATCGGTATCGTCGGCTCGGTGCTACTCACCACCCTGCTTTACCCGTTAATGCTTAGCTGGATGATCATGACTTACTACAGCATGTTTCCGCACGAACTACCGGCCAACAGCGATGCCAGCGACGAAGGCCACTAAGCCAATGGCCACACTCGATCAGTCGCCGCTGCCCTATGCCACTTGGCAGGCGAGCGCCCGTGCCCATTTTAACAAAGCGCAGCAGTGGACCATGCCCTACCGCTCGCGCCGCGCCGCGGGCAAGATGCATCCGTGCCACGACTTCGTGTTCATTTACTTTCGCTTCGCGCCGGCACTGCTGGAAGGCTGGCACCCAGGGCTCGGCGTTGCCTTTGAAGCAGCCGAAGACAACCCGGGCTACAACGAGAAACACTACAGCCGCAAAGGCCAAACGCTTTACTTAGACCCGAGTAAGATCGACGTAAAAGCCCGCAAGCGGCTGCAATATAGCCTCGATTTGTGTCGTTCGGTTCAAAATAAGACCGCGCAGTTCAGCTGCTTCGGTATGCACGAATGGGCGATGGTCTATCAAGGTGGGCCCGAAGGTCGCGCCCGCCACGAAGGCAAACTGCCGATGCGCCTCTCGCAAGCGGAGATCGATGCCGTCGTCGAAGCACGTCCCACCTGCTGCAGTCACTTCGATGCGTTTCGCTTCTTCACCGACAGCGCCAAGCCGTTCAATAAGCTCGACCCGACGCAGGACGCGCGCATGACCAACGAACAGCCAGGCTGCTTACATACCAATATGGATCTGTATAAGTGGGCCGCCAAAGCAATGCCATGGGTCGGCTCAGAGCTACTGTGGGATACTTTCGAATATGCGATTCGTTGTCGCGAAATCGACATGCGCGCCAGCCCTTACGACTGCAGCTCACTCGGGCTCGAACCGATCCATATCGAGACCGAGGCCG
>JABJQI010000083.1 GCA_018663485.1 Opitutia bacterium | reverse complement strand
CTCCTGGGTTATGATTCTCGAAGGGTTGAAAAAAATCGCGAATCACGGTCGCGCCGGATTCGGGATTATTTTCAACCCTTCGAGAATCATAACCCAGGAGGCGGCTCCGACGGGCTCAATTATTTCTTTAATGATGAGCTGCATATTGGAGCCGACAAGTTTGCGTGGAATGCTGACTTTGCCGCAGAGTTTCGTCGACGTAAGGGCTACGATCTTTTCGACGTGTTGCCTGCGATGTGGTCTGACATCGGCGATATCACGCCCAAGGTTCGTATCGACTATGCCGACGTGCGGATGAGCCTGATGGAGGAGCGCTACTTTAAGCCGATCTATGATTGGCATGCGTCGCGTGGTATTATTTTTGGCTGCGATAGCGGAGGGCGTGGAACCAAGCCAAATGAGTTTGGGGACTATTTTCGCGCCACTCGTTGGTATACTGCCCCGGGGCATGATACGCCTGGCGGTAATGCGGATTTGATTAAGGGCAAGGTCTCTTCATCCGTTGCGAACCTGTATCAACAGCCTCGCGTCTGGCTTGAGGGCTACCATAGCATGGGCTGGGGAGCGACCCCTGAACAGCTGATGTTCGCCACGCGCGAGAACTATCTCTACGGTTGCACGCTGCTGAATCTGCATGGGCTCTACTATACCACTTATGGCTCGTATTGGGAATGGGCGCCGCCTTGTTATCACTTTCACATGCCCTACTGGGAGCACATGCGGGAGTTTCTCGGCTACTTCGATCGACTCTCTTACTTGATGAGTCAGGGGCACCACGTGTGTGATGTGGCAGTTGTGTATCCAGTCACTCCCTACGAAGCGGAGACGAATGGTGATGCGGCCAAGGATACCGCGTTTGAACTCGGTAAGCAACTGATGGCTGCGGGCATCAACTTTGATTATATTGATCATGATTCGCTTGCTCGGGCCGTCGTTCGAGACGGTCGCCTAATGGTGGAAGATGCGAAGGCATCGTATCAAGCGCTGATCTTTCCAAATATGGATTCTGCGCGTTGGAAGAGTGTGCAGAAAGCAGCTGAGTTTGCCGAAGCGGCTGGGCATGTAATGGTTGTAGGTGCGTTGCCGTTGGCATCTGATCGTAGTGGTCGCAATGATACGGAATTAGTTGAGCTGAATGAGCGCGCATTCGTGCCGGGATATCGATTCGAGCAAAGTGACGCGGTGATCGACGCGCTACGAAAGGCCTTTGTCCCCGATGTGCATGGAGTGGATCAAGTCGTCCGCGCATTGCATCGTAAAGTCGGCTTTCGTGACGTTTATATGGTGATGGATGCTCAACCTGGAAAGCTCGTTGAGTTTCGCGCAACGGGAGCAGTCGAGCTGTGGGATCCGTGGACGGGGGAAGCCACGCGGCTGCGGGTGCATGAAGCGACCGCGACGGGCACGTTGGTTCAACTGCCTTTGCAACCACACGAGGCGCAGGTCGTTGTTTTTACTCCAGGAAAGGTGCACGAGAATCCACCAGCACAGACCGAATCGATTGTTGAGGAGACACTACTTCCGGGCCCTTGGACGGTCTCGTTTGAGCCGACCATGAATAACCAATTTGGCGATTTCCGTCTGCCTGTCACTGAATCAAATCAAATGATCGGCGTGGAGGCGCGCCGCTTTCAGTGGAGCCCTGATATTGTGGGGATGAAACCGACTTCGGACGATCGCGTTTGGATGGATCAAATGCACGGATTCGGGCCGAAGTTCTATCAGCTCGGACCGATTCCTGAGAGTGTCGATTCGTCTGCGTTGGATGCGGCGCTGGCAAAACTCATTCAGGTGGATCCATCCGTAGCAGTCCAGATCGATGGCCAGAAGTTTCATTGGCAGCCGTATTCCTTTTCATGGCGCTATGGCCATACGGACGATCCCGGGCATCAGGGATTTCACGGCCTGAAAGGCCACATCTCAGAGGACTTTATCCGACTCGGAACGATAACAGATGGGCCACACGGAACGAAGCTGATCGCTCCTGGGGCGCATCAACGCTATTATTTGTGGACCGCCGCGATTGCGGATGAAGCACTGGCAGCGAGCGTGTTCACGAGTCAACAGGCTCCGGCAGTTCGGAATGGGTCGCCTGTGGTGACTCCAGCTGCAATTTATGTGAACGGCCAGCGAGTGGAGGGGACTGCTCCGACGGTTGCTTTAAATGCCGGAGCCAATCCGCTCTTGATTCGATTTGATGCCTTTGGGCAAGGGCACGTTGTCCTGCGTCGGGAAAAATCGCCGACCTTTGAACAAACGGAATCACTCGCCATGCCTTGGTATCAGGACCCTGCGGTGATTCCATATGACGTCAGTAGCGCAGACGGCGGGGCAGAATGGTTTCGGTTTGTCTCTGCACCTGGGACGACCGCGATTCATTTAAATGCCACTTCGCGAGAGCAGCCTCAGGTCTGGTGCAATGGCAAGCCGATGCGTGCTGCAGGAGACGGGCACTATGAAGTGCAAGGGACAGTCAATTCAACCGCAGTCATCACGATTCGTTTGTTGCCTGAAGCAGGGCATACTGGCGGCGCAGCGATCCCAGAACCAGTCATGATCGAAACCAGCGGCAACGGAGTGATGCCATTAGGCGATTGGTCGAAAATGGGAGTTCTGAATAATTACTCAGGAGGTGTACGCTATCAGACAGCCTTCGAGCTACCTGAGAGTGACGCCGATTTGGTGATACTCGACTTAGGTAAGGTGTCTGCAACTGCCGAGGTGATCGTCAATGGTCAGAGTGCGGGGATACGCGTCGCGCCACCATGGTCGTTTGATGTATCGGATCGTTTACGAGTCGGAGAGAACCAGATTGAGGTGTTGGTCTATAATACATTATCGAATCACTATCAGACCATTCCCTCCTCCTATCGCGGCGATCCTGAGTCCGGTTTATTCGGTCCAGTGCAGGTGATTCGAACTGTTCAAAAGTGATTTAAACTGAGCGCCCTTTGGTAATATTAACATTACTCTTGCGGATTTCGCGATTCGCCTATGAATGATTCAACTATGAGTCGAATACTCCCTCTATTGATCGTAGGCCTAATGTGCCTCCTGCATGCGACAGTCGAAGCGAAGGGGCAACCCGATGCGATGTGGACCTATAAAGAGGTCGATGGCAAAGCGCTGCAGTTGTCGGTATTTTTGCCAGAAGGGTATGCAAATTCCACGGAACCATATCCGACCTTTGTCGTGTATCACGGTGGCAGTTGGGCCGTCGGGGAAGCTAGTTGGCATTACCCAGATTGCGAGTATTGGGCGAGTCGCGGAATGATTGCGGTGTCGGTCGATTATCGCCTCAGTAAGCGCGATGGCGTGAAGGTGCCACTGGAATGCGTGAAAGATGCCAAGTCTGCGGTGCGTTTCTTGCGCAACAACGCGGGTCGCCTCAAGGTCAATTCCGATAAGATAGTGATCGCTGGTGGTTCCGCTGGTGGGCAACTCGCCGCAGCAATGGCGACCCTAACTAGCCCAGACACGAATGATGATTGTTACGATCTTTCAATCTCCTGTGAGCCCAATGCAGTGATTCTGTATAACCCGTATTTCAAATGCGAGGCCTCGCTCTCGCCGCCGAATTTTCTGCGCGCAGGCTTGCCGCCGTTTATTACTTTTCTAGGAGACGAAGATCCTGCGATCACCGTGGATAGCATTGTCGAATTTCATGATTCGCTGAAAGCGCACGGCGGTGCGTCTGAATTTTACGTTGCTAAGGGCGGTAAGCATGGCTTGTGCAACGGCCGCAACCCGCACAACCCGTATTTCTATTGGTCGGTCGAGTTATCGGATCAATTTCTGGTTAAACAGGGTATCCTCAGCGGCGAGTCTTTGGTCGCGCGTCCAACCGGAGTCAAAGTGCTACAACCGGAAACAGATTATGATAGCTATCGTTAAACCTGCTTTACTCGCGGTCTTGTGTTTGTCGCAGTCGTTGACCGCAATGAGTCGCGTGCCGAATCTGCCCGCTGAGCGCCCGAATATACTTTTCATCTTTACCGATGACTGGGGCTGGGGCGACCTGAGTTGTCATGGCCATCCGTATGTCAAGACGCCGAACATTGACCGCTTGGCGCTCGAAGGCACCGACTTTCAGCGCTTCACGGTCGCCAGTGGTGTGTGCTCGCCGAGTCGTGCCGCCGTAGTGACTGGGCAGTTTCCGGCGCGTCTCAATATCGACGGCCATTTCGCCTGGGTGGACGACAATGCCCGCCGTGGCATGCCCGATTGGCTCGATTTAAATGCGCCGTTCCTGCCACGTATGTTGCAAGCGGGCGGCTATGCCACCGCGCATTTCGGTAAGTGGCACCTCGCCAATAATATGATACCGGACTCACCCGTGCCGGGTGAATATGGCTACGATGTTTACGGTGCCTTCAATTGTTCTGGCGAGCAAATGCCAGTGCATGAGGATGCCGACAACGCTATCGCGTTTATTGAGCAGAGTCATGCAGCAGCAAAGCCTTTCTTTATCAATTTGTGGATGCATGAGCCGCACACGCCATTTCACACTGTGCCGAAATACCGCTGGCGCTTCCGCGATCTAAAAGAGGCCGACAATGTGTATGCCTCGGTCCTGTCGCATGCCGATGACCGTATTGGCGAAGTGTTGGATGCGCTGGATCGATTGGGGCTGACTGAAAACACGCTGGTTATTTTTAGTTCCGATAACGGCCCCGCACGTGCCGCAAGGCCCACCGCGCTTAATTTGCAGCACGATACTGCCACAGGTGCAGGCTACGGTATCGGTGGCGCCAAGGGCATCACAGCTGGCCGAAAAGGTTACAAGGCCGCGCTGTTCGAAGGCGGTATCAATGTGCCGTTCATTGTGCGCTGGCCAGGGAAAGTAGCCGCTGGCCAGATCGATACTGTTTCACAGATCTCCGCCGTTGATTTACTGCCTACATTTTGCGAAGTGGCAGGCGTGGCATTGCCCGCTTCGTATCAGCCCGATGGCATCAGCCAAGTATCGGTGCTACTCGGCAACGAAAAGCCACTGCGCGAAAAGCCGCTGTTTTGGAAAGCAGATGCGCCTTGGCCCGCGCAGCCGGAACGGCCCGACCATTGGGTCTCGTATGCGATCGTCGATCAACAGTGGAAACTCGTCACCAATCAAGCGCTGGATCATGTCGAGCTCTACGACATCACCGCCGACATTTACGAAAAAAATGATCTGAAGTCACAGCATCCAGAAGTGGTGACACAGTTGCGCAAGCAACTCGAAGCCTGGCAGCAGACCTTACCGAGCCAACCGACCGGTGAGGTATTTTCCGCTACGCGTAAAAAGTAATTGTTTCACTCGTAGGATTGGTGTGGGCGGTATTGCACAGTAACTGCAACCAGTGAATTTGGTGGTGTAACTTTGGTTTGAGGCGGGTGATTGACTTTTTTCCCATATACCCATACAGTAACCCATATTATGAAAACGACGATGGATATTGATGATTCCTTGCTGGTTGCTGCCAAGGCGACCGCGCTTAGGCGGGGGACAACGTTGAGGGCTGTTGTCGAGCACGCGTTGCGGCGTGAGGTCGAACCTGTGGGATACGCGCGCCGCGATTCGGAGTGCTGTTACCAAGTCAATGAGCGGGGGATGCCTTACTTAAAAAACAGCGGCGGTCAACAAGTGACATCAGCTGCGGTGTATGAGTTGATGGACGAGGAAGGCATTTAATGTTTCTGCTAGATGTTAATGTGCTGATCGCCTTGGTGGATACAAATCACGTCCATCACGAAACTGTGGCGGAGTGGTTTTGGAACCATCATGTCGATGGTTGGGCGACCTGTCCGATTACAGAGAATGGTTTTATACGGATTCTGGGACATGAAAACTATCCCAACGGGCCGCAATCGGCCGAGGCTGCTCGTGGTCTACTGGTGGCACTGTGCGCTCAAGCGGGCCATCAATTCTGGGCAGATGCCGTTTCGATGCGAACAGTTGTCCGTTACCCGAAATTACCTGCCTCCAAACACCTCACTGATTATTATCTATTAGCCAGCGCGATTGAGAAACGAGCAAAGCTAGCGACGCTCGATAAACGTATCTCACCCAGCCTGCTCGCTGGCGGTGAGGATGCTTTGCATGTGTTGTAGTGCAATCGCTGCTCCAAACGGAGGCTCGTTCCAGACTGAGGGGATACAGTTGTGGAAACAACTCCAAGCCTGGCAGCAAACCTTACCGAGACAACTGACTGGTGATGTATTTTCCGCTACGCGTAAAAAGTAATTGTTAAGGTGCGGCTGAATTCAAGCAGGGCGTCGCGCTCGTGCCGCTTTCGGTTTACCATGGCAAACACGGCAAAGGACATTCGTTGAAAATTTGATATTAGTGCTAAGCAGTTTATGGATGACTTGGCTGGGTTTGTTAGTCCGATGGGAACAGGCCGAGGCGGTGGGCGCGGTCGACGGCGGCGGGGGTAATTTGCTTTTGAATATCGGCCCGATGCCGAGCGGCGAAGTGCGCGCTGAAGAACTCGCTAATCTAAAGGCACTCAAGCCTTGGATGGAGACTTACGGTGAGAGTATTTATGGGACACGAGCGGGGCCCTACGTGAGTGGTCAGTGGGGCGGTGCCTGCACTAAGGACGATGTCGTTTACCTCCATGTGTTTCAATGCGCCGATGACCAATTGTCACTGCCCACCTTGCCTCGCGAAGTATTGCACTGCGAAGCACTCGGCGGCGAAGCGGTGAGTTTCACGCAAGAAGCGGATGCACTTACGATCACACTCGGAAAGTCCAAAGGGCGATCATTGCGCAATGTATTCAATTCAAAAAAGCGCACCTTGCATCGTGTGATCAAGCTCACGCTCGCGCCCGGCGCGGACATTGCATTGATCCCGGTGGAGGGCCATGTCGCTAAAAAGCAGCACGGCACATTGGTCAATCCGATGGGCGATTAAGCTTATTTGTTCTTTGGAGGGAAACGCTCCGTCGTTTCCGCCGCGCCAGAGTTCGCAAAACCAACGCATGGAAATGACGGAGCATTTCCCTCCAGAGTGAACGACTAGTCGCAGACGCTTGAAAATGAGTCAGTTGGTTATCCAATGTTAAATCATATGAACGTTAATAAAAAAATAATACTGACTACGGCGCTGATGGGCAGCGCGGCGTTGCTGAGTCTAGCGGGTTGCGCGAAGCCAGAGACGCTATCAGGATCTAAGGTCACATCCGAGCAGGGACAGCGTTTCCTCTCGGTGCTGAAGGATACAGATTGGGTGGTCGAGGATCTACAGGGGCAGGCCATTGCAACCGATCAGATTCAGGTGGAGCGGGTGTGGGACGGCAACCATTGCAAGGCTTCGGTGATAAATGTCGGAGACACGTCGTTGCGCCTAAAAAATATCGTGCTGTTTGAGGTGGCCGAACATGGCTTTTCGCCTGACACACCGATCTACGGCGAGGGCTTCCAGATGCTGTATCAAAACGGGGGCACCTTGGGGCAACGTGAGGCTATCGGCAATAACTCCGATTCGAAGCATTATAAAATTCCGGATTTCCGTGGCTTGCCGACCGCTTATGGCGTGTTGAATCTGAATCTTACCGAGTCCGATAATCTATTGCTGGGCTTCACGTCCTGCCACCGCTTTATCGGCCGCATTAGTTTCGATGCGCAGCAAATATTAGTCTCGATTGATGCCGAAGGGCTTGTTCTGGAGCCTGGAGAAAGTTGGGATCTAGAAGAGTTTGTGATTATGGACGGTGAGCGGCAGGGCGACTTGTTCAATCAATTAGCCGATGAGATCAACCGGCATCATCCACCGCGCACAGTCAGCCCGGTCGCCACTGGCTGGTGCTCTTGGTATTGCTACCGGATGGATGTTACTGATGAGATTATTCGGGACAATTTGGATACCTTTAAGCAGAAGGTGCCCGAGCTGAAATTCATTCAACTGGACGATGGTTATCAGCCGTTTTTTGGCGACTAGTTTGATCCGAATCCGGAATATGGCGACGTGAAGCAGACCATTGCGGACATTCGGGCAAAGGGCTTTGAGCCGGCGATTTGGGTCGCACCTTTTATCGCTCAGCAGGATTCGCGGGTGTTGCGTGAGCATCCAGATTGGTTCGTGAAGAATGCGCAAGGTGAGCCGCTCGATTCCAGCACGGTGTCGTTTGGCGGCTGGCGCTATGGCCCATGGTATGCACTGGATGGCACGCATCCGGAAGTGCAGGCGCATTTTGAAAACATCTTCCGCACCATGCGGGAAGAGTGGGGCGTGAACTATTTCAAGCTCGACGCCAATTATTGGGGCGCGATTCAGGACGGGGCGCACTATGTGCAGAACGCCTCGCGGATCGAAGCCTATCGCCAGGGCATGCAAGCGGTGCTGCGCGGCTGCGACGATGAAACGATCGTGTTGGGTTGCAACGCGCCGATCTGGCCCTCGTTTGGCTTGGTGACTGCGATGCGCACCAGCGGCGATATCCGCCGAGCATGGTGGTCTTTCAAGTCACTGGCAGTGCAAAACCTCAGCCGCTGCTGGCAAAATGGCACGCTGTGGGATTCCGATCCGGACTGCATTGTGCTGACAACCGACAGCCCTTGGAATATAGAAGGGAACGTGACGGAAAACGAATGGATGTTTCACGCCACTTCGATCCACGCGGTGGGCGGTTTTATCCTGAGCGGCGACAAGGCCGAACACCTGCATGCGAAGGAAGTCGGCATATTGAAGAAGTTGCTGAACCCGACCAGCAAGGGTGCCCGCTTTGCTAATGCCAAATTGGAAACCGGTATCACCGATCTCGGCGACACGCAGTATTACTATTTCTTTAATTGGAGTGATACCGAAACGATTGATCTCACGGTGCCTCTGAGCACCAGTGGCAACTTAACTGACTTCTGGACGGACGAAGCACTCGGCCAGCATGAGGGATCGTATACTGTAAAAGGTCTCGCGCCGCGTTCTGCTCGGTTGATCCAAGCGATCAAATAGCTCAGCGCACCCGTCACGACTCGGTGGGGAAAGCATCGTAAGCATCGTATGCTTGGGTAGCGGGGTTATTTCTGTCACTGTCCACATTACCTCGCGCAGTATTGCACTGATCCCCGTGTTACTTGCTGTCGTCTGCTTTCGCAAGGCGATGCCGATTGTTATTTTGACAATGTGGGCGACTGATACGATTGTTGACCGATTCACGCCAAGTGTAAGGGATTGATGGGCCTGCGGTGAGATTCTTTATCTTCGCCGCGATTCTGGTGCTGCAGATTTTCATGCTTTGGAAGTGGATATTGGAAACCACCGGTCGCTCTATGGAGGAAATCGAATCGATTTATTATAATAAGGATGCCTAACCAGAAACTAACTTTGAATAAATAAATGAATTTATTATGGATTACTCTAGGGGCCGTGGTGCTCGGTCTGTTTTTGTTGTTGTCGCAGGGAGCCGTGGCCGCAAGGGCTCCGGTTGATTGTATTGATCCAATGATCGGGGCAGTGACTTACCGCCAGGGCACCGAGGATGTGCACGGATTAGGGAAAACGTTTCCCGGGGCGGCGACGCCGTTTGGACTGGTGCAACTGAGCCCCGATACTTTGACTGGCGGCGACAACGGTTCGGGCTATTCGTATGAGCATACCACGATTGAAGGGTTCAGTTTTACCCATATGAGCGGAGTGGGCTGGTATGGCGATTTGGGAAATTTTTTAGTAACGCCAACGGTTGGGAAACTACACACCAATCGGGGCAATCCGGCGCAACCCGAAACCGGCTACCGCTCGCGATTTTCACACGAGACCGAAGTTGCTCGGGCAGGCTATTATGCCGCGACCTTGGCTGATTATAACATCCGCGCCGAGATGTCTGCCGCGCCGCGAGCTGGTATACTGCGCTTCACTTTTCCCGCCAACAAACAGGCACGCATTCAGATCGACCTGTCGCGCCGAGTGGGCGGCACCTCGACCGAACAGTTTGTGCAGGTGGTAGATGAGCATACGATTAGTGGCTGGATGAAATGCCCGCCGGCAGGTGGTGGCTGGGGCAACGGCGATGGCAAAGCCGATTATACGGTTTACTTCTACTGTCAGTTTAGCAAGCCGTTGAAACGACACGGCATTTGGAGTGCGGATATTCCCGAGGGTGGGAGCCGCAAGCGACAGACGATCGAGAGTGAGGCTTATCAAGCAATCGTTGCGGCGGCACCCGTGGTGTATGGCCAGACGCAGGCACAGGGGCAGCATTTAGGATTCTTTACCGAATTTGAAACCGCAGCCGACGAAGTGGTACTGGTTAAATCCGGCATTTCATTTGTCAGTATAGAGGGGGCACAGTCTAACTTACAGCACGATATTCCACACTGGGAATTTGATGCGGTTGTTGACGCGAGCCGCTCGCTTTGGACCGATGCGGTCGGTAAGCTAAAGGCAGAGGGTGGGACGGATGACGACCATACCAAATTCTACACCGCGATGTATCATACGATGATTGATCCGCGCGCGGTTTCGGATGTGAACGGCAACTACATTGGAGCCGACGGCAACATTCATCAGGCCGACGGCTTTGTTTATCGATCAGTTTTTAGCGGTTGGGATGTGTTTCGCTCGCAGTTTCCGCTGCAGACGCTGATTAATCCGAGCATGGTGAACGACGAGATCAACTCGTTGCTGCAGATTGCTGAGCTGAGCGGTCGGGAGTATCTTCCGCGTTGGGAAATTCTGAATGCGTATTCCGGCTGTATGCTTGGTAACCCCGCGGTGTCGGTAATTGTTGATGCCTATGAAAAGGGCATTCGAAATTATGACATCGATCAGGCGTTCACTTACTCGAAAAACTCGGTCGATACATTCGGCAACGGTGAGCGGGGCTATGCCAAGGGTGACAAAGGCGTGATTTCTGAAACCCTCGAATATGCCTATGCGGATTGGTGCCTCGGCCATTTTGCCGAGAGCCTCGGCAAGCAGGCAATCGCCGACGAATACTATGCCAAAAGTAAGGCTTACAAAAACTTATGGAACGATGAAGTACAGTGGTTCCGAGCAAAGGATGATGCTGGGAATTGGGCGGCATGGCAGGGCAAGACGGTGCATGGCCAAGGCTGCCGCGAGTCGAATCCGTATCAGCAGGGCTGGTTTGTGCCGCACGATGTGCCTGGCCTAGTCGAGCTGATGGGACGCGCACATTTTACCGCCGAGCTGGTGGCATTGTTCGACAACACCCCGTCCGACTTTCTGTGGAACGACTATTACAATCACGCTAACGAACCAGTGCATCAGGTGCCGTTCCTGTTCAACGAAATCGGCATGCCTTGGCTGACTCAGAAATGGACACGCACCATTTGCGACAAAGCCTATGGCGCTGATCGATATGGAATTTGTGGCAATGAAGATGTCGGTCAGATGTCGGCCTGGTATGTGCTGGCCGCAATGGGGATCCATCCGATCAACCCCGGCGATGGTAAATACCAGATAACCAGCCCCGTGTTTAACAAAGTAGAGGTTCAGCTCGATCCTGAATACTGCTCCGGCAAAACCTTCACTATCGAAGCCCATAACAATTCCCCGCAAAACATCTACATCCAGAAAGCAGAATTGGATGGCCAGTCGTTCAACCGCAGCTGGATCCATCATCGAGAGCTCGCCCGCGGCGGCAGGTTGGAACTCTGGCTAGGGCCGGTCCCTAATCAGCAGTGGGGTCGATCATGTGATCGGGCGCATCCGTAAGGAGCACAATAAACCATTTGCTGGTGAGTACCTGAAGGATCCTTTGGGGATTGATGTGGCTCAACCTCAGCTGAATCAGAAATTGGGCAGTGAAGTCTGCGAGCTGGTACTTTAGATTAGTGCGCTGGCGCAGTGGTGCCCAGTGAGTTGCCCCAACCGATGATCACTGTGGATAGAATAAGCAATAGGATGGCTGTCCATACAATGCTCAGTGTGGCACGAGTCACGCCGCGCCATTCTTTGAAAAACAGCCCCCATAAATTGCCACAGATGATGATGAACGACATATGCAGCGACCAACTGGAGAAGTCGAAGGCGCCCATCTTGGTCGAGCCCATGCCGTAAAAGAAAAACTGGAAATACCAGATGATGCCGGACGCGGCGCACAGGGTGAGGATGCCGGTCGTCTCCGAGGGCGTTGCAGAGCGGTAGCCACTAAAGGTTTTATTGCGGCGATTTAGATACAGGCACCAGAGTGTGTTGGTGAGGAATCCGCCCGGCAGGATTACGCAGAGCACCACGTTGTTTTGAAACAGCGGGTTGGCGCCGGCTTCGACCGCGAGTTCGGCAATTGGCACGCCACTTTGTATGCCAAAGGCGAAACAGGCACTCATCAGTCCGCAGATAAAGGCGACCACCAGTCCTTTGATCGGGGCGAACTCGTCGTCGCCGGACTTGTGGTCGGCGCTTAGCTCGGCGGGCAGCTCACGCTCTTTACGGAAGCCCGCGTAGCCTGCCACTAGAATGCCCACCGCGCAAAGTGCGACGCCGCCGATCACCACTTGCCCGCCAGTGGTGGACGCGACAGTCATCAGTTCACCACGAAAGATTGGTGGGATCAGGGTGCCAAACAATGCACAAAATCCCAGAGCGACGGACATGCCAAGTGCCATGCCGAGGTAACGCATCGTCAACCCGTATGTGACCGCTCCCACGCCCCACAGTAGTCCGAATAGAAAGGTCCACCCCAGTGCAGAGGCAGGTGCGCGTGAGAGCACGCCGAATAGATCGGGAGTGGTTGCGCCGGCGAAGATCCATGGCGTGAGCAACCATGCAAAGGCTCCCATCGCCAAGTAGAAACATTCCCAAGGCCATTTGCGGATGAATTTAAGTGGGGCGTAGAAGCTGGCTGCGGCGACTCCGCCGAGCGCGTGGAACAGTAGGCCGATGAGTGGTTGAGGTGTCATGTCGTATATGTGTGTGGGATTTAGAGCCAAAATACGCGCTGCAATTAAGTGATGCGAATACGTCGGGGGTAGGGTGTGGAAGGCAGTAGTAATTGCTAGAGCCTAGCTGGTTGTGGGGCGAATCAGTTAGTCAACTGATTTGGCCAAGAAGGACTTAGTATGGACGGCTACGCATCCAGTTGGCAATGGTTTCGGTGAGTTGTGCTTTGTGGGCGGGTTGGTTGAAACTGTGGTCAGCGCCTTCGACGAAGACTGCTTCGACTGCGTCGCCTTGTAGGCCTTTAACGCACTCCGTGTCTTTCGGCAGAACGACGTCGTCGGCTGTGCCGTGGACGAGTAACCACGGAGTGGCGATGCAATCGGCAAGTGGTTCGACGGTGACGATGGTATCGCACAGATCCTTCATAAAATCCGAAGACAGCGGGCAGCTTTCTTCTTCCCACATGAGGCCAGTGTCGGGAGTCTCTTCGCCGAACTCAGTGGTGGCGAAAGCTTTGGTGTCGATCATGCCTGCAATCGAAACGAGTGCTTTGATGCGGCCGTCGCGTGTGGCTTGAATGACGCCAACTGCGCCGCCCATACTATGGCCTACGTATGCTATTTTTGGATACGCGTTGGCGCCGGCATCGATCACGCAGCTCAAGTCACCGACCTCCTTGGAGATGGTGGCACTGCGGAAGTCGCCTTCGGAATCGCCATTGCCGGCAAACGAGAACGCGAGCGTGTCGAAGCCAGCCTCGCTGAGTGCTCTAGCAGTGTCGGCGATGACCGGGCGGTCCTTGTTACCGGTTACGCCGTGGCCTAGGATGACGAGCCACTTCTCATCGCGGCAATTTTCAGCGCCGGATGTGAATGCGTAATCGAGCGTTTCGCCCAGAGAGTTTTTAATGGTTTGGTTCATGGTAAGAGTGGAGGACGGAGGGCTGAGAGCTGAGAGCTGAGGGCTGAGAGCTGAGGACTTAGAACTGAGGGCTGAGAGCTGAGAGCTGAGGACTTAGAACTGAGGGCTGAGAGCTGATAGTGGAGGTCGGAGAGCTGAGGACTTAGAGGGAGTGACAGAGTGGAGGGAAACGCTCCGTCGTTTCCGAGCGAAAGTTCGGCGGCAATGACGGAGTTGTTAATGGTTTGGTTCCTCGCTCAGAGTGGAGGGAAACGCTCCGTCGTTTCCGAGCGGAGATTTGGTGGCAATGACGGAGTTGTTGATGGTTTGGTTCCTCGCTCAGAGTGGAGGGAAACGCTCCGTCGTTTCCGAGCGAAAGTTCGGCGGCAATGACGGAGCATTGCCCTCCAATTAAGATTAAGCGTTGCGGCCTTGGAAAGTGAGTTCTGCGATGCCGGATTTGTCGAGTTCGCCTTTGCCCATCTCAGTGAGCTTGGTGTATTGATCAAACGTCGCTTGTGCGAGTGGGGCGTTAATGCCCTGCGTTGCTGCCAGCCCAAGCGCGATGCCGGAATCTTTGGCGGCATGCGATGCGGAGAAGTAGCAATCGTGGTCGCGGATGATCATGTCTTCCGCGTCGGTTTCCAGCACGCGCGAGTTGGCGCCGGTTTGGCTGAAGATATCGCAGAGCATTTTTAGATCGATGCCGAGTGCGTCGCCGATGCCGAGGCCTTCGGCCAGCGCGGCGGTGTTAATGTTCATCACCATGTTGACCAGTGCCTTTACTTCGGAGGCCTTACCTGCGGCACCGACGTAGTGGAGTGCTTTGCTGAGGTCGTCGAGTAGTGGTTTGTTGGCATTGAAGTCTGCCTCTTGTCCACCGATCATCAGGAAAAGTTCACCGCTGCGAGCCTGTGGGATACTGGACGCCATGCAGGCTTCCAGGCATGTGGCACCGAGTTTACTAGCCGATGCT
>JABJQI010000136.1 GCA_018663485.1 Opitutia bacterium | reverse complement strand
TTCAAAATTTCCAAAACTTCCGCCAAATTTACTATGCTCACTGAGTTCTTCAAAGTATATGCCAGCCGTCCAACGATCAATGAAACCCAGTGCGTCTTCCTGCTCAGTGGAGTCGACGCGAAATTCTTGACTCCAGCGGGTGCGCTGTCGGTCAAGCCTGGTGGATGTACTGTTATCATCAACGATCACATTTGTATTAGTCCAGTCTCCATCTGCGCTATTCAGTGAGTCTGTATCTGTGTAACTGGTAATCGTAGTGAAATCGACATTGTCGAGTCCGGTCCAAGTGCCGCGAATACTGCCGGCAAGTGTTTCCTGTTCATCGCGGCCGGGTTCGTCGGAGTAAGTATCGAAGCCTGTGTTGTTGAGGCTCCATTCGTCGTATCCGTTGTCGGCGTCAGCATAGAGGAGGGTGCCATCCCATTGCCAGTCGTCATTGGCCAACCAACGCAGCTTTAGTCGGGTGGTGAACTCGTCGCGCCCATTGGTGTCGTCCTTACCGAGGAACTGGTTGTCGCGAAAGCCATCTTGGTTGAGCTGATGCAGCGCGAGTCGGAAGGTGAGTTTTTCGGGATCACTCTCGATAATGGGTCCACCCACGGCGAGTCCGCCTGCGACGAGGCTGTCTTCACCGACCGTGCCTTCGACTTGGCCTGTCCAGTACGGCGTCGGATCATTGGTGACGATGCGAACCACGCCGCCTGCGGCGTTGGCTCCGAACGCGCCGGCTTGTGGGCCGCGCAGTACTTCGACTTGTTGCACGTCAAATAAGTTGCCGACTGTGCCGAGGCCTGTGAGGTCGAGGTCGTCGATTAAAAAGCGTACAGCAGAGTCGGGTGTTTCGCCCTCGAATTGCGAGTTTTCACCAATGCCGCGGATCTGAATGTAGCGTGGGCGAGAGCTGCCGCCGGTCCATGTGAGGTTGGGAATCGCGTTGACGATGTCCTCAAAGTGCTGGGTGCCATTGGTCGCGAGGCGGGCCTGATCGATCACAGTCACGCTGGCGGTGGTGCGTTCGAGTTCGGATTCCCATAGAGTGCCGGTGACGACAGTGCTCGGAAGCGCGATGGCTTCTGGCTCGGTGCTCGAAAGAGCCTCCGTGGCGGATTGCGCATGTAAGCCAGCCGTGCTGGCAGCGATGGCGAGTATTGTTGGTATGTATTTCATTTGGATCTCAATCAGTGTTGTTTGAGATCCGGCCTCTGGCGGCGAAAAGTGGGATCGTACAATAAAGCACGCTCCCTTCCTTTTCCTACGCCGGTGTCAACCGGATCAGGTTCAAAGGGATCATTTCTGTGCAGTTGCAAGGAAACATCTCAGACCCAGACCAGGTCACCCCTAAGGAAGGTCGTCAGAAAAGAAGAATGGCTGCTGCCTTGTCAACCTAGAATTAGAACAGAGTACACCTACGGGGATGAATTCATTTCGGCGCTAGCCCAAGCGCATCTCGCGTCGCCTGCCAGTACCAACTGCGCCCGCGAGCACACCGCGCTGCACGCGGAGCCTTTGCTGTGCAATCTCTGCTCAAATAAAAGTTAGCTATACGCTGCTGAGTTAAAAGATGATGTAGCCGATCAAGGCTAGCACTAGGATGAGTGATACCACCGATAGGCTATATCGTTCTTGTTGAGTCAAACGCATATAAGTATATGATTATATTGCTGAATACAGGACAAGGTTTGAATTTTGCCGGGAATCTGATTTAATGTACCTATGAGACTTCATTTTAGACCTTGCTTGCTTGCGCTCTTCTTTGTCGCTTTGCTGTCAGGCTGTGCATCCTTTGAGACGACAACTTCTTCTGGTGACTTTGTTAAACCAACTGACATGTCCTCATTGGATAGCTTTAGGTATGAGCATACGATGGTTTCCGGCATGGTCGATCGAAGGAGCTCCCAAGCACTGGTGATGAAGAAATTGTCGGAGAATGTGCTAACCCAGGAACTTAGTCAGCGTGGCTATGCTTCAGCAGGGCAGGAGGCCAAATTTTATGTTGTATCGAAGTGGCGTAAGGAAATTAACCTGAGTACTGCCGAAGCGGTGCGTTTCTCTTTAATTGTGGAGTTGTATGATGCGGCCAACCAATCCTTATTCTGGCGCGCGGAATTGCCTTACATATTTAATGCCTCACAGTGGTCTGATGCACGCGTTTCGCAGACTTTGCGATTGGCGATTCAGAATTTCCCTGATTATATTATAAAGACCTCCGAGTTACCAACTTCTGACTAACATTGTTCTTATGAAATCGTTCACTCCACTTATTATCGTACTGCTATCTGCCGTGTTTTTGACCGGGTGCGCTACGTTGAAGCCCACGCGCACTCCGGGGGACTTTGTGCGATCGATTCATTTTTCACCACTCGACTCGTTTAGTTACGATCGGACGGTCGTGTCGGGCATGACCTATAGAAATGTTGACGATGCAGCGCTTAACACTTTGTCCAAGCAGATGCTAACAAAAGAGCTAGGTAAGCGTGGTTTTAAGGCGGTTGAATCGAATGGCGATTTTTATGTCGTGGTAAAGTGGCATAAGCAGATCAGTAGTTACGCTGGCCTGTTTGACTCTGTAGATGGTCCGACTTCGACCATGCATCGGCGTCACGATGGCAATTCTTCAACTGCGGTTCGTGTCTCGCTCACTGTGGAAATATATGATTCGACCACTAACGAAATTTTCTGGCGTGCAGAGCTGCCGAATATTTTTGATGCGATCCAGTTTTCGGAGGAGCGTGTGGCGCAATCGTTAAGTCGGGCGATTCAACAATTCCCTGACCGTATCGAGAAAGATCCACACTTGCCAAATATCGAGTAGCAGCGTTTAGAGCTGATGGACGAAGCGGCGGATCGCGGTGGCCGTTGCCTCGGGGGCTTCCAGGTGTGGCATGTGGCCAGCATCTGGTATTTTGATCCACTGCGCTTGTGGTAGTGTACGCTGCATACGCTCGGTAATTGTGCCGTACTTTAAGTCGTGCTCGCCGTTGATCAATAGGATCGGGCACTGCAGTTTGTTGAGTTGAGGCCAGAGGTTGGGGCAGGCCGCTTGACCAAATTGCTCGACGCTCGTTGCGAGTCCTGCAGCGGTATGTTGCAGTCGATATTGCTGCATGCTCGCTTGCCAGTCCGCGCGTATGTGTTGCTGACTGCGGATGATCGGCGTTTGTTGCCAAAACTCAAGGAAAGCGGGCACGCCATCGCGAATGATTCGCTGGGCTAAACCAGTATCGCTGGCGGCGCGGGCGCTGCGTTCTGCTGCAGTTTCGATGCCGGGGTTGGCACTGATTAAAATCAAGGCATCCCAGTGTGTGGGATTCGTGATGGCATGGAGTAGGGCAGCACGCGCGCCCATCGAATAGCCGAGCAATATCTTGG
>JABJQI010000139.1 GCA_018663485.1 Opitutia bacterium | reverse complement strand
CGCTTCATACTGTCTTCCACGGCCAACTTGTTTGACGATCCAGAGCGTATGCCCATCGCCGAAGATGAGCGCATCATCCCAGGTAGCCCTTACGGCGAATCGAAATATATCATCGAGCGCTACCTACACTGGATGTCTCGCATATACCCGTTCTTCAACTACGCAGCTCTGCGCTACTTCAATGCAGCCGGCGCTAGCGTCGAGCGCGGCGAAGATCACACTCCAGAACTGCACCTCATCCCACTCGTGCTACAAGTGGCACTCGGGCAACGCGAGCAGATCTACATGTTCGGCGACGACTACGACACGCCAGACGGCACTTGCGTGCGCGACTACATTCACGTGATCGATCTGGCGCAGGCACACATCCTCGCGCTCGGTGCGATCGAGAACGAAGATAAAATCTACAACCTCGGCAACGGCCAAGGTTACTCAGTCAAGCAAGTCATCGAGACTGCACGCGAAGTGACAGGCCACGCGATCCCTGCAGATGTGAAACCACGCCGTGCTGGCGATCCAGCTACATTAATTGCTGCCAGCGGCAAGATCACCAGTGAACTCAAATGGGATCCAAAGTTCCCTGACTTGAAATCCATCATCACCAGCGCGTGGGCATGGCATCAAGCCAATCCAAACGGCTACGAAGACTAATTACTATAGTATTAAAAAAGGTATCATATGGAACAAGACATTCATAACAAACTCTCCGCATCTGCAAAAAAATGCGGCCTCGATGTTACTGGCGGCCAAGTGCGCCGCAGTTCATCTCGCTTCTGCTTCGGTGTCGAACATGGTGATTACAACGGCATGGAACTCTTCGGTGTCGGCACTGATCGCTTCATCTGGCTGGCATTCAAGCCAAACACTTCGGGACGTGTGCGCATCTTCAGCGAGAACTTCCCCGAAGACGGCATTGTCGATTTCGCTCTGGGCGAAGCGGCAGAGCCAGAGAATTTGAAGGATAGCTGGGCACGTTTCCCGCATGGAGTGGAATTGATACTGCGGCGTGAGGGTTATGAGTTAGGCACAGGATTCGATGCAGTACTCTATGGCAACATTCCTGGCGGTGGCATGTCGCGCTCAGCGTCGCTAGCGCTGAACCTGATCCTGACCTTCTTTGAAGTAAACGGAACGGTGGTCGAAGACGGCATGCGAATCGTAGATCTCGCGCAAATGGTGGAGACTGATTACATCGGTTCGCCTTGCGGCAAGTTAGATCAGATTATGATTTATTTCGCAAAAGCAGGCATGGGCACATATTTCAATCCAAACAAAGGAACGATCGACCACATCCCGTTTGGCGGCAATGCAGATGACTTTCGTATCGTAAGTTTGGATACAGGAACGAAGCGCCCAGGGCTCGAAAAATCGACCTATAAGATTCGTCGCGATGAATGCGATCAGATGAAGGTATTACTGAATGAAAAGTTCGGTTATGAGTCACTCGCAGAGGTCTCGACATCTGAAAAATTTACTGCAGCTGCGGCGTATATCCATGAAGTTGCGCCCGCGAGTGTGGGACGCTTAAAATACCTGCATGAAGCACAGGCCCGTTTCGCCGATACGCTAGAGGCGTGGCGTAGTGGCGACATCGAAAAAGTGGGCAAGAATTTCCGCGCAGATGGCATTGGGCTACGGGATGATTATGTGATCAGCGGCCCGGAGCTGGAGACGATGTGCGACATCGCACGCAGCGTGCCAGGTGTGCTGGGTGAGCGCATGCTCGGCGGCGGCGATAAGGGCGCTAGCGGGGCCTTGATTCGGGCCGATGCCTTCGACAATTTAAAATCGACAGTGGAATCGACCTATCCGTTGTGCCATCCTGCGTTTTCGAATGATTTCGCGATCCATTCTTGCCGCACAGTGGATGGTATTACATCCGTTCCATTGTTGGCTCACTCTGGCAAACAATAAGCTGCATCAATCAAAACGAGACAAGAAACCACAAAAAAGTCCAGAAGACTTTAAAATAGGGGCTTCCACCACCTAAAAAGAGTACTGGACATACAGCAATTTACTGTTATATTTTTGTTTCCAATGACGTGTACCATACATGTAATTTGGAAATCGGCGAGACAGTGTTGTCTCAGCCTAGTGAGTCTTCCTATATTTTGGCGCATCAATGCGCCGCTTTGCTTTTCTGGTAGTGCTGGTGGTTCATGTGAATCACCGCTAACGACTACCGGTTCACCCCAACAAAGGAGATAAATGGAAAAAGTAACCTCACAGCTAACTAGTATAATCAAAAGTATATCCGAACTCGGAATAGGGCTGATTGCTCTCGGTATTATTGCTGAGATCGTCTTCGGCCAGGGCGCCATTTTTGGTGCCAGTGTGGTCGAAAACCTATCTGGAATTGTTACCGCTATTGGCGGAGAAAACGGTTTCGTTGGCTTAGTTGCCATCATTCTAATCTTCGGCCTGCTGCGCAGTCGCGCATAACAGAATCCCGAACAAACAAAAAACCCAAAGATAAAAAAGTACTATGGAAAATACAATTAATCAAATCAAGTCAGCTATCGGAGGAATCTCTGGTGTACTCGTTGCAGCTATCGGCCTTCTTATCGTTGCCTCTGTTGTTTTCGGCCAAGCCGCAAGTATGAATGTGATCAGCAATATTAAAGGTCTTGTTGATAGTTTCATTGGCAGTGGTGCAAGCCTCTCGAGCATTGTAACACTCATCATTGTTTTGAGTGTGCTTAATAAGTAATATCTGCTTCTAAATTAATCCAAGGGGCCCCCATAACGGAGGCCCCTTTTTTATGCTCAGAGCTGTAGAATTAATTGCCTGCTTTTCTGAAGATGAAACATCATATCCACCACATAGCTCATATGAATAATATCAGCTGCACATTCATTGCATTTTACCGGCTCTGTTAGCCAAATTGAGTTCAACATACAAACACCTTCGACTCTGAGTCACTTTCACGCCTAACAAGAGTGGTGGAGCATAGGAGAGTCGAACTCCTGACCTCTTGCATGCCATGCAAGCGCTCTACCAACTGAGCTAATGCCCCTTAAAGGAAAATTGAAAAAATGGATATACCTCGGTGTCCGTCAATAGAAAATAGTTATCCGGCGAAAAACACCGAATAGATCAAACAACTTAAGGCTGCATGGCTTCAAGGTTTGCGCTGTGGGCGGCTTCGCGTCCATGGTCGGAGCATGCGACACATTCGACTCTGGCAATGGCCCAATCTACTCGCACTGGATGCGGCGCTAATTGCGCTGGTCTGGCAAGCGGCCTTTGCAGCTGCACTCGGGAATGAAGTCAGCGCGGCAGCCCAAAACGTGCTAGCCCTATCCGTCTGGTTGACCTACATGGCGGATCGCCTATACGACGTCGCTAGGCGCCCACTCCAACAACTGCACTCGACTCGACACCGCTTTGCTAAGCAATACCGCGACACACTCTGGCGCTGCTGGTGGTGCGTTTTATTGAGTAATATCGGGATCGCGTTCGCAGGACTAACAAGCACTCAGCTGAAAAACGGCACGGCACTGCTGACGCTCTGCTTAATTTACACTGCCTTAAACCAAAGACTCTCTCGGCGCTTCTTCCCGAAAGAATTCTGCGTCGCATTGATCTACACTGCTGGAGTGATCATCTTCCTGCTCCCGAACGCGAGTCTCTGGACGCCGGCTTGTGCACTCACGCTACTGTGCCTAACTAACTGTTTAATGATCGGAGCGAAAGAGCAGTGCATCGACACCGCTCTTCAAGTTCACTCACTCTCTCGATTGCCCACTCTTTGCATTACCACCCTGAAGATTACCTGTGCCCTCTCCCTGTGCTTTTTAGATCACGCTTGGCTCTTCCAAATAGGCCTATCGCTAGGAGCGCTCTGGATCATTCACAGCTGTCAAGAGCGACTCTCGGTAGAAACATTTCGCGTGCTGACGGACAGCGCCTTACTCATCGGACCAAGCGTTGCTTTCTGCCTGCAGCTCTAACTAAACGACAAGCCTAAACGGCCACGATCCACGTAATTAATCCGGATTAATATCGGCCCAGCGCAGGGCGCGTAGAGGCGGTAGTCATAGGCGCACGCCGCCGCGATGGCCGAAGGTCGCGGCACTAGAAAGCAGGTGCCAACGCTACTCGAAATCCGATCGCATTACTCTTTGTATCATCGCGAATCTCATCGCGCGCGGCGCTACGCACTCGAACTGCAAAATCCTCCCAACTACCCCCTCGAACGACCACACGTCGCCCATCCTCTCTCGGGCGCGGATCGACTCGTGAACCGCCTGAGAGACGGCCATTATAGCGATCCAAAGTCCATTCGGCGAGATTACCGTGCGCATCGTGTAGCCCAAAATCATTTGGCGGATATGAACCCACCGGCAAAGGACCGTAATGATCTGTATTACTTAACTGATGCTCGACATCGACGGGATAGGCTCCACTGAAATTACCATTCGAAACATCAGCTTGATCACCAAACGCAAATGGCAATACGGAGCCTGAGCGAGCTGCATACTCCCATTCCGCTTCTGTCGGCAAGCGATACACATGGCCATCCGGTAAGCGTCCAGCTGCTCTTTCGATATTCGTCAAGACTTGGCAATATAGCCTGACGTCTTCCCATGAAACGTTGTCTACCGGCAAGCTTCCACGCGTCACCGACGAAGGATTTTGATCCATCACCTCGGCATATTGGGCCTGAGTCACCTCATATTTTCCAATCCAGAACCCCTGATTAAAACGAACCGCGGTCTGTGGCCCCTCATTCGGCAAGCGCCCTACTTCCTGAACCGGACTGCCCATTAAGAATTGCCCCGCCTCAATCCAACAGAGCTTCAAAACTAAATAAGGCATTGTCCACTCGCCCCCTTGCTCAGGCCCCGGAATTTGCACTGGTTCAACCTCCCATTTTATGCGTTCATTGGGCTTCAAGTTAAAGCGTCGCACCATCGTAAGATAATTCTTAATTCGCAATTCGAGCTCAACAGGTTGATTCGCAGCCACAGGAACAACTCCATTCAAGTCATCGACATCCACTCCTGCCACTCGCACTTGAACTTCCAGCTCTGGCGGTATCACTAACTCGACCTGACCGGGCAGTGGCTGCATTAAATAAGTTAGCGTCTGATCCACTCGATCCTCGACCTTCACAGTTTGCAATGCTGACGTATAGAGCGGATGTAACAGCCGCACCGCATAAGTTCCCTCCGAGACCGCTTGCAGTGCCTCTGAGCCATATGCTAGTAGCCGCCCATTTAGCTCCACTGTCAAATCACTCATCAATGCGGAGGCCCCACTGCGAGGGACACCTGCAAAAGTAAGCGCAAAATCAAGCTCCGCCGATCGATCGACCAACGCACCAAAATCAATCACTTCATGCTCGCCAGATTCCACAGTAACACGGCGACTAGCGGTGCGATGGCCCTGAGATTCCACGGCCACAATGTAGTTTCCACTTCCCTCAGATGCATCTATTGTTACGGGTGACCGTCCCACAAAAATACTATTAAGCAAGACACGTGCTCCCGAGGGTTGTGTCCGCACAGTCACACTCGATGGCAGCTCTGCCAACACGACCTGAATCAGATTACCACTTAGATCTTCTAAGATCGCGGGCAAGTATCCCACCTTCCGAACAACAATACGATCAAGCCCATCGGAGACTCCCCGCGTTAAATGAAATTGCCCGTCAGCATCCGTCGTGCCGAGTTCAACTTCCAGACCCTCTTCATCCAATAGTGCGATCGTGGCGCCCGGTTCAGCCTGAATCTGCAGGCCCTGCAATACTGACTGCAACTCAATATCAATTCTAGGCAAGGCAACATTGCCAATAGACATCGGTAACTGCTGCTCTAAATACTGCGGAGCAGTAATAAGCAGATTATAATCCCCAGCCTGCACAACTAAATCGAGCCCACCCGCTCTCGTATCAAAGACAGCATCGATGCCAACAAATCGAACCTGCGCCCCCACGGGCGTGACATTGAGTCGCAAGTTCGGCGGTTCACCATCCGCCGCCACCGACACCACTTGCTTATTTACTAAGGTATCGGAAAATATTGAATGCACGAAAGATGCGAGTAAGCCTGTCAAACACAAACCAACCAAACCAATCATTGCCAAGCGATAGATCCGAGTCGCTAGCTCCCCACGCGCAACAATTTCGTCTGGCACGATAACGCGATCAATCTGTCGTTGAATCAAGCCGGCGCGTTCAGGCTGCAGTTTGTCCGCGATTTCCTTTAGAGCTAAAAGTACACTCCTACAAGATTGATAGCGCTCATCACGATTTCGTTTGAGAGCCGCCTCCATTAGCCCATCCCAAACTTGTGGAAGCTCATCCACGATAGTTGACGGAGCTTTATAATCAGAGAAATCCGCCTTCATTCCTGTCAAAAGCCAATACCCGATGTAACCGGAAGCAAAAACATCTACTCGCGCATCTTCAGGAATCCCTTGGCGATACTCAGGGCTCATCACATCAAACGAATTGAGTCGCGCGGGAGCCACATTCGCACCCAACGGACAAACCGATGCCGAGACGACCGAGTCAAACAACTTGCTGCCCAAAGTCGCTTTCACCCCCAAGCCGAGCAGCTGCATTGAGCCATCGCTCTGCATAAAGATGAGGTCCGTATCTAGATCGCGATGATCCACGCCCTGCGCATGCGCGTGACTTAGAAGCCCTAGCAGCAAAGTCAGGATACGTGTCACATCCTCCGCATCAATCCCCACCGCTCCCGGCTTGGCATGTTCAGCGAAATATTGGCTTAGGCTTTGCCCCTTGACTGCATCTATAAAAATGCAGTGCCGCTGATTCATCAGCACACAATTCTGAATCCGTGGAATGCCTTCATGATTAATCCCCTGAAGGGCAGCTTGTAAGCGCTCAAAACGTTTCAAGCACTTCGGGTCCTCAATCGTTCGCGGATGAAATACACAGAGCGTCACATCACGTAAATCACGCACATGCTGCATATGGTAGTAATTCGCCAACAAGCCTGGACTAATACACTTGACGACACGGAAATTCCCGAAGCTTTCGCCTGGCTTAAGAATGCGGGCCTTCAATCGTTCCTTACTTGAATTTGGTGAAACTGATTGAGACTGCGTATTCCCTTTATCCATTCTGAAGAATCAAGCGTTTGCAAAAAATTCTTGGACCGACTGCACGATCGTCTCAACGGCAGCAAGCTTACCTGCCCCTTCATAACCACAAGCGAGCATGCCACTCTCCGGTTCAATAAAATGATAGCCGCGCGAACGAAGCGTTGCGATATTCTCCTGTGTCGCGGCATGGGCCAACATCTTACCATTCATCGCAGGTGCCAGCATCACTGGTGCAGCCGTCGCCAAATGAATCGAAGAGAGCAGATCCGGGGCGAGCCCCTGCGCAAACAGCCCCAGACAATGCGCCGTCGCCGGCGCCACCAGAAAGAGATCCGCCTGATCGGCCAGATCGATATGCCCCGGCTGCCAACCCTCGCCCTCTTTCCAGAGATCCGACGCTACCGGGTTACGCGAAAGCACTTGCAAGGTCAGCGGCTGGATAAACCGACAGGCCGAGGCCGTCATGACTGGAAACACCTTCGCGCCCGCTTCGGTCAAGCGACTGGTAATATCCGCAGCTTTGTAGGCCGCAATCGAGCCCGTAATGCCCAAAATAATGGTGCGATCTTTTAAGTCTAAATTCATATCTGCCACAGTCATTAGAATCTAGGGCGATTACCTCTCACAAACAAGACTCAAGTAATACACGCTCGTCAGTGCGCGAAGTAAGCACGCGCTTGACAGAGCGGAAATCCGATGAATGCTTTGTCGCGATGCATGTTTTATTCGTAGAGATGACTCTCATTTTGGGACCACTGAAACTTCTCCCCATTGGGGACATGAAGTAACGCGTCTGCGGGCTCAATGTCCGCGCATAACAGTTCCGCGAGCCAATGCTCCCACCACTAAAGACCCGAAGCGCCGCCAAAATTACGCCTCGATTTCCGAAATAAACATCCCAGTATCAACCCGATTTTCAGACCACGACCATGCAAAAAGGCATCATTACCAAGTATCGCCCCTGTCAGCTCGTTAATTTGACCGACCGCACCTGGCCAGACAATACGATCCAAACCGCCCCGATCTGGGCCAGCGTAGATCTTCGCGACGGCAACCAAGCGCTCGCTATTCCGATGAACGTCGATGAAAAGGTCGAGTTCTTCGAATTACTGGTCGCCACTGGTTTTAAAGAGATCGAAGTAGGATTTCCCTCCGCCAGCGACACCGAGTTTGACTTTATTCGCCGCTTAGTGGAAGAGAACCGAATCCCCACGGACGTGACCTTGCAGGTGCTGGTGCAAGCGCGTGAACATTTGATCCGCCGCACTTTCGAAAGCTTGGAAGGCGTGCCCCAAGCCATCGTGCACTTGTATAACTCGACCTCGCCACTGCAGCGACGCGTCACTTTCAACAAGAGTAAAGAAGAGATCAAACAGATCGCCATCGACGGCACTCAATTAATCCAGGGACTCGTCTCAACGCTCCCCGGCACCAAAGTTCGCCTGCAGTATTCCCCTGAGAGTTTTTCAGATACCGAAGTCGACTATGCCTTGGAAATTTGCGAAGCCGTAATCGATGTCTGGCAACCCACAGAAGCCAACAAAATCATCTTAAACCTCCCCGCCACCGTCGAAGTAGCCACGCCGAACGTGCACGCCGACCAAATCGAATGGTTCTGCCGCAACTTGAGGGCGCGCAACACCGCGATCATCTCCCTGCACACGCATAACGACCGCGGCACCGGTGTCGCCGCCACCGAACTCGGTTTGATGGCTGGCGCGGATCGCGTCGAAGGCACGCTGTTCGGTAACGGTGAACGCACCGGCAATCTCGACATCGTGACCGTCGCATTGAACCTTTACACACAAGGTGTCGACCCCGAACTCGACTTTAGCAACTTGGAGCACACCCGCTCGATCTACGAGCGCATTACGCGCATGCATGTGCCCGACCGCCACCCTTATGCGGGTGACTTAGTCTTCACTGCATTCTCTGGCTCACACCAAGACGCGATCAAGAAAGGCATGGACTTGCGAGAGAAGGATGCCACCCCTGGCGCACACTGGCAGGTACCCTACTTGTTGATCGACCCCGCCGACCTAGGCCGCGACTACGAGGCAATCATCCGCATTAACAGTCAAAGTGGTAAAGGCGGCGTGGCATATATTTTATCTCGTGAATTCGGACTCGATTTACCGAAGGTCATGCATCCCGATGTTGGCCTCGTCGTGAATAACGCAGCCGACCAGGACAGCCGCGAATTGAAGTCCGCCGAAGTGCACGAAATCTTCCAACGTGAATACGTTAATTTAAGCAGCCCACTAAAGTTGCTTTCGATCGAGCGTGAGGATTTCTCCAGCGCTGGAGAAGTAAGCATCGACGCTCAAATCAGCGTCAACGGCACCGCTCTCAGTATTTCCGGCCGTGGCAACGGCCCGATCAGTGCCTTTGTCAACGCACTCGTGAGCAAGGGCTGGAAAGACTTCACGCTCCTCGATTATCGCCAACACTCGATCGGCCGCGGCTCCGCAACAGACGCCGCTGCCTACATTCAAATCAAACATGACGATGGCTCGATCTTTTACGGCTGCGGAATCGACGCCAACATTGAGATCGCTGGCTTACATGCTTTGGTAAGCGCGTTTAATCGCGCCCATGCAGCACATCCAGAATCACCTCTCGGATAGTCGCGGCATCTAGGTTTCCCTCAATGAGACGCTGCATTCCTACCAGCTTACAACGCTGCTTCGAGACCTTTTGCCCCTCCGGAATCACCCCCAGCACAACCTGCGGAGGCTTCGAGCCGGAGGAAGCACAAATCTGTCTGGATAATTCGAGCCCCGCGGCCTCTTTAGTCATCACAATAAACACCACACTATATCGACGACGCTGAAAGGCATCGGCACTTAAGTCATAACTTGGAGCGTGATGCGGCGCATAGCCCAACTGGCGACAGGCAAGTAACAGCAGTTCCACCTCGGCAGTATCTCCGACTACCAGAATATCGCAGGGGTATTCTTCGGCGATACTAACCACCACCTCAGCTAGACGAGCTGGCGGACAGGGTGTTTTAGCGACCGCGTCAATCAACTTAATACGTACCGCAAAACCAAACACAGAACCCTCGCCTTCGCGACTTTCGAGCCAAATCCGTCCTCCCATCGCATGAACCAAGCGCTTGCAGATCGCCAAACCGAGGCCGGTGCCGCCATACTTACGAGTCGTCGAAGCATCCACTTGGCTAAATGCCTCAAACAACAAATCTTGCCGATCTTTGGGAATACCAATTCCGCTATCACTGACTAATACCTCCAGATAGTCGTGATCGAGTTGATCGAGATATCCGATCTGCTCCAATGCATCGGGACGACGCTCCAAAGGCAATTCATCTAACTGAATAGGTCGCACGGCGATTTCAACTTCGCCCGCGTTTGTAAACTTCAGTGCGTTTGCCAGCAAATTCTGCACGATCTGCCGCAATCGTTCCATGTCGCCTAGGGCAAACTCTGTGAGAGCCGGATCTAAAGTCAGCCGAAGCACGACATTGAGCTCGGCTGCTCGAATCTTAAAGAGCTTTACACAATTCTCAAAGCACAGATCCAACGGAAATTCCTGCATCTCCAAATCCAAGCGTCCCGCTTCAATCTTAGAGAAATCTAAGATGTCATTGACTAGAAAGAGCAGACTCTTACCGCTCGTATAGATCGTCTGTGACAGGTCTAGTTGCTCCTCATTCAACTTACTATCCATCAAGAAGTTTGACAACCCAATAATTGCATTCAAAGGCGTGCGAATCTCATGAGAGATCATCGCTATAAAATGCCCCTTTGCCCGATTACCCGATTCGGCACGGTCCTTTGCCTGCTTCAAATCGATCTCAATTCGCTTACGTGCAGAGATATCCTGCATCGTCCCCATGATTCGAGTCGCACGACCGAAGTCATCACGATCTTGCACCACTACGCGATCTTGCACCCAGATGGATTCAGCGGCGCCCTTAAAGATACGGTAATCGATCTCCAGCGGCTCAAACCCATCATCTATGAACCGCACATACGCGGCCAAAACTCGATCACGATCATCCGGATGAATACGCCTCTGCCATTCCTTTTTATGATCCTGCACATCGACCGAGTCCAATTCCAGAATGCGGGACCAATTTACATCACGAAAAATCTCCCCACTGGCTAAATCCTGCTCCCAGAACCCCATCTCCACAGTATCAAGCGCCATGCGCAAGCGATGCTCACTCAGCCGAATCTGCTCCTCATAGAGGCGCAGCGCCGTCTCATCAACCAGTAACGATAAGGTGCCCTCCCCCTCAGACTCATTAATATAGACTTTTAAAGTTAACAAGGTCATCGAGCTCGACCGTCCAGTACTATCGATCAAATCGATATGCTGATAACGTATCGTACCATCATCCGAACTAAACAGGGCCTCCCTGTCTGCCTCCCACTGTTCGCCGAGATCAACTGGGGGAGCCTGCAATTCTGACCTCATAATCTCGGGCACACTCAATCGAGAGAAACTCGCCCAGCGCTCATTGATAAAGACAGTGCGACCATCGCGCGATCGCACCCAGACACCGATCGGCAGGGCATTCAACACCCGATGCATTAAATGCTCACGCTCGTCCGCCAGATCGACTGTGCGTAAGTGATAACCCACAACAATCGCACAGAAAAACGTAATTGAAATGAGTACAACCAATACCCCGACTGCAAACAACAGATGCTCACCAACAGGACCCTGCGCAAAGGCACCGACCTCAAACAACCACGCATAAGCTACGACCAATACCAACAACGCTGCGATCGCCAGCGCACCTGTCATTTGGTAGCGCAGTCCCGCGCCAACTGCAAGGGCCATTACAAAAGGCAAAAAGAGCAGCTCCAGCACCCCACCATTACCAATCGAATGCAACGTTAAGATCAGAAATACACCAAACACAGCCAAGCTGATCGACAACTCGCCATAACTCCAACAACGAGCATTTATCTGACCCCAAAAAATCCATTCTGGCAGCTTTATTCGCTTCATTCTATTCGCTGATCTTGACAATGTTACTCGAAAATAAAGCATTCAAGATAAGCGAATATTTCGCAAGCCTTTAGCGACATGATCACTCTTCGTACCATCCTATTTGCACAACTATTCGACTATCAGGCCCAGACTTAGACATACCACTTTCGACTTAACTCTAATTACAATGAAATTCTCTAAATACCACGCACTCGGAAACGACTATCTCGTCCTCGACCCTAAAGACGCCAGTGAACTGCCGAACCAAGCAGACACTGTGCGCATTTGCCACCGCAACTTCGGCCTCGGCTCGGATGGCATCCTCTACGGCCCACTTGCCAGCGACACAGCCGACTTCGGGCTGCGCATTATGAATCCAGATGGTAGCGAAGCTGAAAAGAGCGGCAACGGGCTGCGAATCTTCGCCCGCTACCTTTACGATATTGGTAAAGTCCGTTATGACGCCTTCACTATTGATACACTCGGTGGCGTCGTCACCTGTAAGATTAGCGACGGCGCCGCCTCAATTACGGTTGATATGGGGAAAGTACGCTTCGCGATGGACCACATACCAGTCGATGGCCCAGAACAAGCGGATCACGACATCGGCCAGCAGCTGAGCATCCATGGCACCGACTACACCGTCTACCTTGCCGACATCGGCAATCCTCACTGCGTTGTGCCACTGACTGAAATCTCAGAGAAACTCGCCTGCGAGGACGGCGCAGCGATCGAAGTGGATCCGACATTCCCCAACCGCACCAACGTGCAGTTTCTAAAAGTCATCGATCGCAACAATATACAGATCGAAATATGGGAGCGCGGCGCAGGCTACACCCTCGCATCGGGCTCCAGTAGCAGTGCCTCCGCAGCAGTGGCTCACCGAATCGGCCTCTGCGATCGTGCGATCACCGTGCACATGCCCGGCGGCAAGATCGCTATTGAAATCGGCGACGACTTCGCAGTGCGCATGACAGGCCCAGCCACCCGCGTGGCTGACATGGAATTCGACCTCGAAGCCCTCGACTTCAGCGACAAAGTATAAGAGCACTCCAACAATACGTATCAAAGGACACTAACGCGGTGGGCTTTTTCAGTTAACGATCAATCTTACCGGAGGGCACTTGATTTTTGCCGAAATGCCATTAGCGTCCCGCTTTCAATTTCAAATCAATCCAAGACATATTATGAGTACACACACACCCGAACGCCACGAATTCCAAGCAGAGGTCAAACAAGTCCTCGATATCGTGGTGCACTCCCTTTACACGGATAAGGAAATCTTCGTCCGTGAGCTAATCTCAAACGCCTCTGATGCCACCGAAAAGCTGCGCCACACGCAACTTTCCGAGACAGATATCTTCGATGCGGATCTGGACCTAGAGATCCAAGTCACCTCCGACGAAGAAGCCGGCACGATCACCATTCAGGACTTCGGTATCGGCATGACGCACGGCGAGCTCATCGAGAACCTCGGCACCATCGCACACTCCGGCTCCAAAGCCTTCCTCAACGCCCTCAAAGCAGGCGGCGAGCGCAACGAAAACTTAATCGGCCAGTTCGGCGTGGGCTTCTACTCGGTATTCATGGTCGCTGATTCCGTCAAGGTCTACACGCGTACCTGGCAACTCGAAGGCGACTGCCTCTGCTGGTCCAGCAACGGCGATGGCGCTTACGAGATCGAGCAAGTCGAAGGTGAACGCCGCGGCACACGAATCGTCTTCACCCT
>JABJQI010000133.1 GCA_018663485.1 Opitutia bacterium | reverse complement strand
GGCGTAAGATCATCGTTGATACCTACGGCGGTTGCGCGCGCCACGGGGGGGGGGCTTTCTCAGGTAAAGATCCTTCGAAGGTCGATCGCTCGGCGGCATATTTCACACGTTGGGTGGCTAAAAACATCGTCGCTGCGGGTCTCGCAGATGCGTGCGAACTCGAAGTCGCTTACGCGATTGGTCATCCTTACCCTACCAGTATTCACGTGGATACATTTGGCACTGGCACTGTCAGCGATGAGCACATCGCTGCCGCTGCGCAAGAAGTATTCAGCTTTAAGCCAGCCGACATCGTCAGCCAGCTCGATCTACTGCGCCCGATCTACCGAGAGTCCACTCACTATGGTCACTTTGCCAAGGAACATCTACCCTGGGAATCGATTGCCAAAGCAGACGCTCTTAAGGCCGCGTTGTAAGTTTACGATTAAGAATTAGACTGAGAATTAAAATTATGAGCACAGATACACTAACAAAAACAGACTACAAAGTCAAAGACATCACCCTTGCTGACTTTGGTCGCAAAGAAGTCGAGATCGCACAATTCGAGATGCCCGGTCTCATGGCGACCTGTGAGAAATATGCCGCTGAGCAGCCGCTCAAGGGTGTGCGTATCATGGGCTCTTTGCACATGACGATTCAGACCGCGGTTTTGATCGAAACATTGAAGACGCTTGGCGCTGACGTGCGTTGGTGCTCTTGCAATATTTTCTCCACACAAGATCATGCAGCGGCCTACGTCGCGAAAAACCTTGAAGTGCCCGTGTTCGCTTGGAAGGGCGAAACACTCGAAGAATACTGGTGGTGCACACAGCAGGCACTCACGTGGCCGGACGGTTCGGGCCCTCAACTCATCGTTGACGACGGCGGAGACGCAACACTCTTGATCCACAAAGGCTATGAACTCGAGGATGGAAGTGACTGGGTGAATACAGCTTCCGACAGTGAAGAAGAGTCCGTAATCAAAGCGCTCCTGAACAAGATCCAGGCAGAGAATTTCTCCAATGATCATTGGCACAAGGTTGTGGAAGACTGGAAAGGTGTTTCTGAAGAAACAACAACTGGTGTGCACCGTCTCTACGAAATGCATAACGCCGGCAAGCTCCTCGTTCCTGCGATCAATGTAAATGACTCTGTTACTAAGGCGAAATTCGACAATCTGTATGGTTGCCGCGAATCACTACTCGATGGCATCAAACGTGCAACTGACGTAATGATTGCGGGTAAGGTTGGCGTTGTGTGTGGATATGGCGATGTGGGTAAAGGTTGCGCTGCTGCACTCAAGGGTATGGGCGCACAGGTAGTCGTGACCGAAGTGGATCCGATTTGTGCACTGCAAGCTGCGATGGAAGGCCACCGTGTGCTGACAGTCGAGGACACGCTTGGCTGGGGCGATATCTACGTCACCACCACTGGTAACTATGGCATCATTACCGCCGACCACATGTCCAAAATGAAGGACCAAGCGATCGTTTGTAATATCGGTCACTTTGATAATGAGATCGGTGTGGATGCGCTCAATGAGATGCCAGGGGTCGAGGTCGAAGTGATCAAGCCGGACATCCAAGGTGCGGTTGATAAATACACTTTCGCCGATGGCCACAGCATTTATTTGCTCGCCAAGGGGCGCTTAGTGAACCTCGGTTGCGCCACTGGTCACCCCTCTTTCGTGATGTCTAATAGTTTCACTAACCAAGCGCTCGCTCAAATCGAGCTTTGGAAGCAGGTCGAAAAATATACTCCTGGCGTGTATATCTTGCCGAAACATATCGATGAGGAAGTGGCTCGTCTTCACCTCAAGAAGATCGGCTGTAAGCTGACCACTTTAAGTGACGAGCAAGCTGGCTATATTGGCGTCAAGCCGACTGGCCCATACAAGTCTGAGCACTACCGTTACTAGATCGCCTGTTAGCCCATGTTTTCGAAAGCGTCCTCCTCGGAGGGCGCTTTTTTGGCTCGGGTGTGAGTCGATTCCCAGAAAAAGAGGGTGGGCGAGACGCCTACGGCATCGATTCACCTCACCACCTGGGTGAGAGGCCCTGACTCCTATAGAGTGCGTGCGTGCCAGTTGCTCTTGCTTCCGTAACATCTCGAATCACCCCCACATTTAAATGATTAAAATTCGTGCGCTTTATCATTAAGTGCACTAGTTCTTTTGGCATGCCAAAAAAGACAACTACCCAGAAAACGTCCAAAGCCTACAAGGCGCCACAATTTCTCGTTGATTTACTCGATGCGCGTTCCCCCACGGGGCACGAATATGAAGCTCAAGCAGTGATCGATCGTCATGTTGAGCCGAAGGTCGATGCCTATCGTAAGGATACCATGGGCAACCGCTTCGCCACGGTGAATCCAGATGGCGAGCCATCCTTGCTATTTGCCGGGCACATTGATGAGCTCGGCCTGATCATCACCTACATCAACGACAAAGGTTTCGTCTATTTCGACACGCTTGGCGGTCATGATAAGTCGATGATTTCTGGGCGTCGTGTTTCGATTTTGACTAAAGATGGCATCGTTAAAGCAGTGACTGGCAAGCGTGCCATTCATCTAATGAGCGCAGAAGATCGTAAAAAGGTCCCGGAGTCGCACGAGATATGGATCGATCTCGGCGTCAAAAATAAGCAAGAGGCTGAAGCACTGATCCGAATCGGCGATACCGCGGTCTACGATCAAAGTTTTGAACTCATTCGAGATAGCGTCGGGGTAGCGCGTGCCTTTGATGATAAAGCCGGCGCCTACGCGGTGCTCGAAGCAGTGCTGCGGCTTAAGCAAGAAAAGAAGCTGGTCGCTAGGGTCACTGCCGCCGCCACAACCCAAGAGGAGATTGGTACACGTGGTGCGATGACCGCCGCGTTCTCTGAGAACCCTGATTTCGCGATCGCAGTGGATGTCGGCCATGCGACCGATTCACCCGATTGTGATCCGCGTAAATATGGCAATTTCATCCAAGGCGGTGGCCCGATTATTTGCCGTGGTCCGAATATCAATCCGGTGATTTTCGAGAAGATCGTTGCCTGTGCCGAGAAGAACAAGATCCCTTATCAGATTGAAGCTGACTCACGCCCGACTGGCACTGATGCCCGTGCGATTCAAGTCGCCCAGGCTGGTATCGCCACAGGTCTTCTGTCGATTCCGCTGCGCTATATGCACACACCCAGCGAGATGGTGGATCTTGAGGATATTGAGCACACCGTGCAATTGTTAGTGGCGGTCGCCAAGTCTCTCAAGAAGAGCGACCGCGGTGTTTGGTAGCTAATTGCTTTCGATGAAATGGCTTCGTTCTGGTAATAATCTGCTTTAAATGGCGGGGCATTTTACTGCTATGGATGGTTCTAAGCCGTTCTGATCGGTGTAGCAACGCGCAACAATTCGGTGGGCTTTGCGGCCTGTCTGCGGGCCCTATTGCAGCGAAATTTCACCCGTTTTCACGACAGTGGTTGAGGGCATCCATTTGGAATTCGTGCCAAGCTTTGCTCGTAGTTTGTAGTCGATCATCTCTTGTGGTTGATTGATGAGTTTTTGTAGTAATCGAGCGCTGTTCAGCAGGCTGGCTGCAGAGCTGACGGAGACGATGGTATCGCTATAGCCTTCAACCGGTGGCAGGTCCTTCGCCGTGCCAGTGACCACTTCGATGCCTTCGAGACTGAGTTCATAATAGAGGCCGTGCAAATCTATGGTCTCGGCATTTGGGTTTACAATCCGCAGTTGGATCGTAAACTGCATAGCGTTGGTATCGCTCGCAGCTTTTGTGATACCCACGACATCGACCTTCGGGCTCTCGTGTTTCTTATCGAGCGTGGCGCAACCACTGCAGCAGAGCAGTGCGAGGCAAGTGATAAAGTGTCGGTGGGCGGCTAATAGCATAGAGTATAGCTTAGGCTGAGGCCGGGTGCGTGCAAGTTGGATCCTGCATGTCTTTATTCTCGGTACATAAAACAGCAGTGGGGATTCATGCTTAGATCGTCAATGCCTTGAGTGGTAGCTAATAGAATACGCGATTTAATATGTTTTTCTTGTAAGGAGGCACCATTCAATTCGATAATACTTCTAATGTCATCTGATTCCTCATCCTCATCTATAACTGAACGTGCTTGTGCTCTGGTCGGATCCGTCATCCCTAGCTGTATGGAAGGATTGCGCCTAGTCGAGTTAGGTCAGCAGCGTCAGTTGAAATTGCATGAGCGCCTTGCATTGTTCTACAACACTCCGCTTTGTCTGCATTGTAACTGCAAGCGAGAAAAATTCGACAAAGAGCGTGCGAAGCTGCGTGAGATTGATCGCCAGCGCCGTGCTTCAGATCAATGAGACACTGTCTTGCACTCCTCGGGCAGCGCACTTTCGGTAGATTGTGCCTTTTTGAGGGTCTAACGTTCCGACTGGTATTTGCATTTTTGATGGTTTTCACTGACTTATGGGGCATAGTTAAAATGATGTTCACTTCTGTCAAAGTCGTAACCAAGTCTAATACGAGCACAGATGTGTTGCCGCCAGTGGTCGTCTGCGGGTTGATGAACGTGTAAGTTGCCGCTGTCTGTATCATGGCTGAGTCAGGCAAAATCTACAAACCGTTGGTCGCCGTATCTGGGGCAAGCGGCTTTGTTGGTACACATTTGCGCACTGCACTGGCAGATGTGTATGAGTTTCGGGCGCTGTCTCGGAGTGCCAATGTAGTCGAGCGCAATACGAGTGAAAGCTCTACACAATGGTGTCAGTGCGACCTATATTCGCTACCAAAAGTCACGGAGGCGCTGAGGGGATGTGAATTTGCGTTTTATTTGGTGCATTCGATGGCACCCTCGAGTCGATTAATGCAGGGCAATTTCGAGGATACCGATCTATTGCTGGCGGATAATTTTATACGTGCAGCCGAAGCAGTTGGTGTGAAGCACGTGATTTATTTGAGCGGCTTGCTGCCAAATGGGAAAGATGATTTGTCGCCGCACTTACGTAGCCGCTGTGAAGTCGAGCAGGTGCTACGTTCACGTACTGTATCGGTCACGGTGTTGCGCGCGGGACTGATCTTTGGCCCCGGCGGCTCATCGTTCTCAATGCTGATTAACTTAGTGCGCCGCTTGCCGATAATGTTACTGCCTGCGTGGACAGATTCAATGACGCAGTCGGTTGATATTAAAAACGTCTGCCAAGCATTTCGTCTATGTTTGGGGGATGCGACCTTGGCTGGGGGTATTTACGATTTAGGCGGACATGAGCCGATGACTTACCGTGAGCTGATCTTACAGACTGGTAAGTTACTTGGCCGTAATGTTAGAACTCTGCGCGTCCCGGTTAATTGTTTTGCGTTGTCGAAACACTGGGTCGTGTTATTTAGTGGTGTTGCGCCGGCCTTGGTTGGGCCATTGCAGGAAAGTTTACAGCACGATTTACAGGCAAGGCCGAATCCTTTACTGCAACGCTTGGAGGGAGATTTTGTCTCGTTCGCGGAATCGTTCAAGGCTGCGGTGGATGCCTCTGGTGGTCCGTTGCCGAACCCCAGGAGTCATACGCAGTTAGCAGACAAAAGAGCCATTAAGCGCGATCGTCGCGTACGCTCGGTGCAACGAATGGCGTGGCCTGCTGGATGGACAGCGGCAAGGGTGACGCAGGAATATGGTAGATGGTTGAGCCAGCGATATCGTGGTTTACTTGCAGTCGAAACAGACAGTGTGGGTGTCGTCCGTTTCTTGATCGGCGGACTGAGGCTGTGCCTCTTGGAGCTCACACCAACGCCGTTTAGTGAAGATGCTGAGCGTTGTGCCTTTTACATTACAGGTGGATGCCTTTCGCGGACGGTAGACCCTCCGGGGCGCTTGGAGTTTCGTATTGTTGAATCGCGTGATTGTGTGGTGGCATCGATTCATGGATTTGCACCGACGTTACCGTGGTGGTTGTATGCATCCACTCAAGCACATGCGCATTTATTAGTAATGCGCGCGTTTGGCAGGCACTTAAAGCGGTCCTGTATGATGTGATTCTAGCGAAAGCATCGTGGTGAGGCTTATGCGAGTGTGAAATTGCTGGTAAAAATTGCGGCGCCGGAGGCGAGCTATCGGCTCGGTCGGAGTTGTAATCCTGCAGGCGGCATCTTTGAGGAGCCTTAGATCTGTCCTGGACTACTTGTATTCTTGCTTAATGTAGGCCAGCAGCGAGGGGATGCCTTCGATCATTGAATCGAGGCACTGCTGATAGGCCTCGAAATTTTGGCCGTAGGGGTCGGGGATTTGTACATCGACGTGCGGCCCCATGAATTCGCGAAAGAGATGCAGGCGCTTGGGGAGTCCGGTATGGTAGTGCGCCAAGATGTCGAGGTGTGAATCGGTCATGCCGATGATCATGAAGGCACGGTCGATCAGCTCTTGGGTCACGGGTTGGCTCTGGTGATGTGCTAAATCTATTTTAACTTTATTGAGCGCTGCGACTGAATTATTCGAGGCGGGCTCACCATATCCAGCTGCGACGCCAGCCGATTCGACGCTTAGCTGATCAAGCGGAGCGTCTTCGGCTGCGAGCGCATGTTGCAGTAGTTTTTCTGCCATTGGGCTGCGGCAGACATTGCCGGTGCAGACAGTAAGGATGAGATTGCGATCTTGAGCCATTGGAGATAGATATTATGCAAGTGGTCGGGCCTGGCACAACTCTTTTGCCCGGCTGTGTTTAGAGTTTAGGCTGTTGCTGTAAGATTTGTAGGGCGGCTATAATATCAACACCGCGTTGCAGAATACGATCTGGCTCAATGCTGCGGCTGTCAGCCTCGCTAGCTTGATCACTATCGCTGCTGCTATCCTCATTGCGAAGAAGTTGCAGGATGTTTGTGCCTGCTTCGTAGAGATGATAGCTGAGATAGTTTTCCTTCGCCTCACTTTCTAATCGAATGCGCGGCTCAAATCCGACTCCTACTAGTGATGTTTCGCTGTCGGGGCGAACCTCTCCGCAGAGAATCCAAGCGTTGGCTGAGGCCTTGCTGTAAAATCCGGTGCGGCCTGCGGTTGATTCACCGACAGCGATGATCGCACCTGCTGCTTGCAGTTGATGCAGCACTGCCTCGAATGGGCCGGCTGTTTTGCGGTTGCATAAAACGATGGTAGGGAAGTCGCGCACCGTGCTCGAGGCCTCGCTAGATATGTTAAGTTCGGCGGGCACTGTACCGAGGGTGGTCAATGTATTGGCCTGCTTCGCGGTAGCAAAGCCGCTGAACGTATCCACCGCAGTGTGGTTGGATTTAAGAAAGCGCAAATCTAGAATGAGCGCGGCCTGTGTTTGATGCTCTGCCAGCACGGACTTCGCTTCATTTAGGCGGTAGATGCGGATGTACTTGATCGCGCGCGGCAAGTCCTCGACGCGTGCAGCGACTCGACTTTCGGAGTGAATCTCTAGCTGCGGTCGTTCAAATAGGACGCGATCTGGGAATAATGCTGCCAGGCCATGCAGGCGAATCGCTTCGTCGCTGTAATCGCGTAAAGATGGAAACAGTGCCGCGTCTTGTCCCTGCACAGGCTGGCATGTGACTGCTGCGCAGACCGTCGCCGTACGGAGAAACTGTTTAACGCTCAACATCCACAAGGTTCAAGTTTAGCGATTGAGCTCTTGATGGCCAATATCGCGCCGGAGATATTTGCCGTCGAAGTGGACCTGGTCGCATACGCCATAGGCGAGATCGACGGCGGCTTGTAGGCTAGGCGCTTGTCCACTGACGCCCAGCACGCGGCCACCGTTAGTCGATATCGTGCCATCCTCTGCGCGCTTGGTGCCAGCATGCACGATTGCGGAGCGTTCTGGAGTGGTCGTTGGGAGCGTAATGGTGTCGCCCTTTGCGTAGCTGTCGGGGTAGCCCCCAGCTGCGAGCACGATGACGATTGCAGCGCCAGGGTGGATGTTAAGTTTTGCGGGGAGTGCTTCGCCCTTTGCGGAGGCGAGCAGCACTGGCACGAGATCGTCTGCGACCATTGGCAGTAGCACCTGTGTTTCAGGATCGCCGAAGCGGACGTTGTATTCGAGTACGCGCACACCCTTTGGTGTGAGCATGAGGCCAGCATAAAGAGTGCCGCAGAAGTGAATGCCGTCTGCTTTAAAGCCGTTGAGGGTCGGGCGCAGCACTTCCGCTTCGATCTGGGCCTGCATCTCTGCAGTGACGCGGCTGGTCGGTGTGTATGCGCCCATGCCGCCGGTGTT
>JABJQI010000221.1 GCA_018663485.1 Opitutia bacterium | reverse complement strand
TCGTCCTATTTTTTGCGTCGCTATTGATCAATTACGGCGCCCAATGGGTCGTCAAAAAATACAGCAAACTGGGCGACTAAGCAGCACACTCGTTAACCATATTTCCAATGGACTCACCTACAGAGCAACACACCTTCACCAAGCGACGCTCCACAAAAGGAACGCTCGAAGCCACCATTTCAGGAGCGTTGCGCTTGGCGACTTACCTAGTCATCATCAGCGCGGGCTATATCTTTCTGAACATTGCGATCAACGGGTCCAAAGCGGTTTTCACCACCGAAGCGCCGTTTATTAACGTCGAGTTCCTCACTCAAAAGCCCCAGACGCTGCACGTCTTCGAGCCCAAAGCAATCGATAGCGAGCTGAAATCAATCAAAGCAGAAATCGTCAAACTGGAAGCGAATAGTCGCAATCTCGGCTCAGGCGAGATCGCAGCCGCCACGAAGATCGAACAACAAATCGAAGCACGCGAAGGACAAATCGAAACACTCGATGTCGAACGCAAAGCAGGCCGCCTCATGTATGGCGACGACGCCTACCGCGCACTCGCCGAAGAGCCTGACAGCGAGCAATACGTATACAGCAATTACGCCTACAGTGGCGGCGGCATCGGCCCGGCAATTGTCGGCACCTGCCTACTCGTGGTCGGCTCGATTTCCATCGCGCTCACACTCGGCATCCTCTGCGCCATCTTTCTTAGCGAATACAGCAGCCCTGGCCGCACACTGCAATTAATTCGCCTCTCCGTCCTGAACCTCTCAGGCGTGCCCTCGATCGTCTTTGGACTGTTCGGATTCGGCATGTTCGTGCTATTCTTTGATTGGGGCGTCTCACTAATCGCCGGTTGCTTCACACTCGCGATCATGGCCCTGCCCGTCATCATTGCCGCCAGTGAAGAATCGATGCGCGCCATCCCAAAAGGCTTCCGCGAAGGCTCGCTGGCACTCGGCGCATCGAAATGGACCAGTGTTCGCACCAACGTCCTGCCCTACGCGTTACCCGGCATACTCACCTCCTCCATCATGGGCGTGGCGCGTGTCGCTGGCGAAACCGCACCGATCATGTTCACCGCGGCCTACGCCCTGCGCGATCAACTCCCCTGGCAAGGGCTGGAGAAACCGACTGATTTCTTCTTCCAAGGTGTGATGGCGCTGCCCTACCACATTTACGTGGTCAGTGCCAAAATTCCGCAAAACGAATACACTCGGAATATGCAATACGGCGCAGCCTTTGTTTTTTTACTAATCGTCGGATTCTTCGCACTGAGCAGTATCATTCTGCGCATTAAGATCCGCAAAAAATACAAGTGGTAGCGCTCACTTTCATACCTTCCCACATTCATACCTTCCCACTCACATGAGCACATCAACTCCCTCCAAAATCGCAGGCGCAGGCACCGGCACGCCGATCATCAAGATCCGTGACTTCGATTTCGCTTACGGCGACTCGCAGGCACTGTTTAATATCAACATGGATATTAACGAGAAAGAAGTGACCGCCTTCATCGGACCCTCCGGTTGCGGCAAGTCCACCTTTTTACGCTGCTTCAACCGCATGAACGATTTGATTGAAATCGCCCGTATCAAGAGCGGCAAAATCAAGATCAGCGACGTTAACATCTACGATAAAGACGTCGATGTAATCGAGCTGCGCAAGCACGTCGGTATGGTTTTCCAAAAATCAAATCCATTCCCAAAATCGATTTACGACAACATCGCCTACGGCCTCCGCATTCAAGGTGTGAAAAAGAAGAGTATCCTCGATGAAGTCATCGAGCGCTGCCTGCGCAGTGCGGCTCTATGGGACGAAGTCAAAGATCGCCTCAGCGAAAGCGCCCTGGGCATGTCTGGCGGTCAACAGCAGCGACTCTGCATCGCACGTGCCCTCGCGGTGCGCCCAAAAATCCTGCTCATGGATGAACCTTGCTCCGCGCTTGACCCGATCGCCACCGCGAAAGTTGAGGAACTCATTCACGAGTTAAAAAAGGACTATACCATCGTCATCGTCACGCATAGTATGCAGCAAGCCGCCCGCGTCTCCGATCGCACCGCCTTCTTTTACCTCGGCAAGCTCATCGAGTATGGACAGACCGACCAGATCTTTATGAACCCGCGCGACCCACAAACCGAAGCCTATATTTCCGGGCGCTTTGGTTGATCCTAATAGAAACCTTAACAACGCTCCATCTATCACGACTATGAAACGATTTTACCAACATGAACTCGAAGACTTACGCACCAAGCTAATTCTCATTGGTGAGAAAGCCAACGAAGCTGCTCGCATCGCCGTCGACGGCTTATTAGAAGATGACCTATGTAAAATCGACCAGGCCCTCGCACTAGATGATGCGATTGATGCTCTCGAAGTCGAAATCGATCAAGCCTCCGTCCGCTACATCACGCTTCGTTCGCCGGTCTCCAGCGATGT
>JABJQI010000123.1 GCA_018663485.1 Opitutia bacterium | reverse complement strand
GCGTACCTGGCAACTCGAAGGCGACTGCCTCTGCTGGTCCAGCAACGGCGATGGCGCTTACGAGATCGAGCAAGTCGAAGGTGAACGCCGCGGCACACGAATCGTCTTCACCCTGAAGGATGAATATAAGGAGTTTGCCCAAAAGGATAAACTCGAAGGCATCATCAAACGCTACTCCAGCTTCGTACAGTTCCCGATCAAAGTCGACGGCGACGAATTTAAGACAGTTCAAGCGCTCTGGCTCAAAGGCAAAAGCGACATCACAGACGAGGAATACAAAGAGTTCTACAAATTTCAGTCCAACGCTTTTGACGATCCACGCTTTTGGCTGCACTTCGCTGCCGACGCACCAATCTCGATCAACACGCTGCTCTTCGCTCCTACAGAAAATCAAGAAGGCTTCGGCTTTGGTCGTATGGAGCCAGGCGTCGCACTTTACTGCCGCAAAGTCCTGATCGACAGTGAACCGAAGAACTTGCTTCCCGATTGGCTTCGCTTCCTGCGTGGCGTCGTCGATAGTGCCGATCTACCGCTCAACATTTCACGCGAGTCCATGCAAGACAGCGCATTGATTCAGAAGCTCAACAAGGTCATCACCAAGCGCTTCCTCAAGACACTCGAAGAAAAAGCCAAGAAAGAGCCAGAAGTGTATGACGATTTCTGGAAGTCCCTCGGCGTTTTCCTCAAAGAAGGTGTCACCTCCGACTTCACGCACCGCGACCAGCTACTTAGACTGTTACGCTACGAATCTTCCTACAGCGAAGAAGGTAGCACCACTAGCCTCGCCGACTACCTCTCACGCGCGCCCGAAGGCCAAAAAGAAATTTATTACCTTTCCGGCGCCAGCCGCAGCGCGATCGAGACCGGACCCTATTTCGAAGCCTTCAAGGCGCGTAATGTCGAAGTGCTCTACCTCTATGAGCCGATTGACGAATTCGTCATGAACCACGCCCGCGCCTTTGAAGAGAAGAGCTTTATCTCCGCCGATGCGGACGGTATCGACCTCGAAGCAATTGCGCCAGAGTCAGACACCGACAAGGAAGAAGCCTTGGCAACCGACGCAGTCGAAGGGCTTTGCGCATTCATTAAAGAAAAGCTTGGCAACGACGTCAGCGAAGTCGCAGCCAGCGACCGCCTCGTAGGTAGTCCCGCGATGATCGTCAACGGCGACAAGATGATGACTGCTCAGATGCGCAAGATGATGAAGGCCATGCAGCAACAGCAAGGCGATGATGCCGGCGTGATGGGTGCAGAGCCACCCGTCAAATTGCAAATCAACCCACGCCATGCATTGGTGAAAAACCTCGCCGAGCTGCGCGATTCCAACGAAGAACTCGCGGAATTAATTAGCGAGCAACTCCTCGACAATGCTCGCGTCGCTGCGGGACTCCTCGAAGATCCGTCTGCCATGATTCAGCGTAACTACAAAATCCTCGAGCAACTTAGCTCGAAATAAAATACTTTAATACATGTGCTTAGCAATGGAGTGAGGGCGACCCGCCCTCGTTAATGGTTACCGTGGGCAAGTCGCCCACACGCCTATAACTATTCATAATCGCAAAGCACATGGCTTAAAATCCTAGTGTGCAGTGGCATTGAGATTTATCCCACGATCTCAGGACTCCGCCAACAACACTATATAAATACTTACAAAAAACGCCGCCTTTCATCCGAAAGGCGGCGTTTTTTGTAAAGACTAGACGGAATGTGGGTTAATCCCGGTAGCCAGGGATTTCACCAGACTTGTATTGGTCCATTAACAAGCCTTCATTGTGGGCGCCATGAGAGCCGGCCATATCCGATGCTGCGTTTGAGTGATCAGAGCCTCCTCCGTCAGAAGCAGACATCGCCTCATCGGTGGAAGCACAAGCAGTCAAAAAGAAAGTGATACCAAGAAACGCTAGGAGTTTTATAAATTTCATAATTTGAATATTAGATATAGGTTAAATAACCACTTTATGATTTTTCATTAAAATGCAAACACCATGAAGTTTTATTTAAAATCGCTGAACCCTTAATTGCGGGCTTAACAAGCCGCTACCCAGCTTGCTTTTGTGGGCCAAAGTGATCTATCTAACTAAGAAACTCATCCACTTCAATTATGCCTAAAAAACAGCGCCGTTGGTATTCCTTTACTTTAATGGTGAGCTAAGTTGTTAGGCGCTTAATCAACACGTGCTCGACCCAAAACGCCCACAGATGCATAAACCAGTGCTTCCTCACTTTCAGCACACGGCTCGCGCCACATGCTAATTTCTAGTTCTCCTCGCTGTGCCCACAAAACCAAAAACCAAGCGCGCATCGACATCCAGTCGGCGCAAAACACAACAAGTACCTTGGACCAAACACTGGCTGATCCGAATCACTGTAGCGCTCATTGCAGCAGCGGTCGTCTTTCACTACTGGCCGCAGCTACGCAGCCTCACCGACCTTAGCAAACGCTCATCCGCACGCGCGATTAATGGCACTGCCGAACTGCAGATCGCACTGGCCCGTGCAGGATTCTCTCCCGGCTCAATCGATGGTACCTCTGGTTCGCAGACCCGAGCCGCCCTACTCGCCTATCAAATCAGCCACGACTTACCGCGCTCGGGCGTATTTGATTCCGACACTGCGCAATCCCTACTGATCCAAGAGCCGGTCTTCACCGCCCGCTCACTCCGTGCGGCGGATATCGCCGCGGTCGGACTCAAGCCAGAAAGCTGGCGCGCCCGCGGCGAGCTCGACCGAATGCGTTACAATACCTTACTGGAAATGGTCGCCGAGCAAGCCCAATGTGACCCCGACTACATCACTGAGCTCAACCCCGGCACTAACTGGCATCAACTGACTGCTGGCGACAGCGTGCGTATCCCCAACCTTTCACCCTTCCGCGTCCAACCAACAGCTGCCTACATTCAAATCGCGCTTGCCAAACGCACACTCCGCGTATTCAGCGCCGACCATCGCCTGCTCTTCCACTGCCCAGTCAGCATTGCACGCCGTGTTGAAAAGCGCCCCAGCGGCGAGCTCCGCGTCAAGGTTCGCGTCGATCAGCCCAACTATACTTTCAACCCCGCCATCCTCACCAACACCGCACAGCGCGAAGGCATTACCCAAAGATTCATCATTCAGCCGGGCCCCAACAATCCCGTCGGCACCGTCTGGATCGGTCTAAATCTGCCCAGCTATGGCATTCACGGCACCCCCGAACCCGAGAAAGTCGGCCGCACCGAATCCAGCGGCTGCTTTCGCCTTGCCAACTGGAACGCCCAAACCCTGCTCGACGCCGTGCACGTCAACATGCCGATCTACGTGGAACCGTAGACTAACGCTTAAGATAGCTCT
>JABJQI010000089.1 GCA_018663485.1 Opitutia bacterium | reverse complement strand
CTTACGCAGCTTCTACGATGTTGATCTTGCGATGCAACTTATCAAAAGCAACCTTGCCGGCAGTTAATGCAAATAGTGTGTGGTCACGACCCATGCCCACGCCCGCTCCTGGGTGGTAGCGTGTACCGCGTTGACGCAAGATGATGTTACCAGGGATAACTGCTTCGCCACCGAATTTCTTAACACCGAGGCGTTTTGAATTACTGTCGCGACCGTTACGTGAAGTTCCTTGTCCTTTTTTATGTGACATTTTTAAGTTCTCCTAAGTGAGGTTCAATTATCCGTTGATGGATTCGATCTTGATAACGGAAAGATGTTGGCGATGGCCACGGCGCTTCTTGTAGCCTTGGCGACGCTTCTTCTTGAAGACGATGACCTTCTTATCCTTTTTGTTTTCGAGGATAGTAGCTTTGACGGTTGCACCCTCGATAAGAGGAGCTCCGAAACGAGCGTCTGCACCTTCACCGATCATGAGGACTTCATTGATGTCAATTGTGTCGCCCGCTTCCGTTTCAGGAAAAGAGTTAACTTTGAGGACATCGCCTTCAGTTACAGTAAATTGGCGACCTTGTGTTTTGATTGTGGCTTTCATTGGAAAAACGGAAGAGCAAAGCGTTGTGGGCCGTTTAATCAAGGCTTTTCTAGCATATTTTTAAGGTATTTTTTCGAGCAGTTTTAAAGGGGACTTGCCATGCTCAGATTCCTAGTCTCAATTCTGTCTCAATAAGTATTCAATGAAACCTAAAACCCCAGATCGTGAGTGCATCCGAGAGACTTTTAAAGAGTTTCTAACTAGCAAAGGCCTTCGCGTGACGAATCAACGTTTGGCCATCTTTGACGCCGCTTATGGTCACCGGGATCATTTCACGGCGGAAGATTTGCTTGATAGGGCACGTGAAATCGACGCCACAGTGTCACGTGCCACCGTTTATCGTGCATTGCCGATTTTGACCGAAAGTAGCCTCATTCGTGAGGTGGATGTTGGGCGTGATTACAAATTTTACATGGCAAATAAGAATGCCACAACCTTTCAAGCCCAGGTCATCTGCCTCGATTGCGATAAAATTTTTGAAATTGATGCGCCTTTCATGGAGTGGTACGGCAAAACCGTTGCTGATAAGTTATCGCTCGAAGTCGAAACGCAACGGCTGCAAGTTTCAGCGCATTGCACTGAATTGAAGGCGGCTGGAATATGCGAACGTGGAGACAAAAAACGCTAAATTACTGGTCGTATGATGACGCGCGACAGTTTCGATTTCGAATTAAGTTTCTTCAAAAACTTACACAAGCGCATGCCCAAGGATGTGCGTGTAGTGTCGATGCTAGCACATCTCTACACACAGACGGGGCAACTCGATGCAGGTCTTCGCTTGGATCGTAAACTGGCCCGCCTGACGCCTAAAGATCCTACCGTGCACTATAATTTGGCATGTAGTCTCGCACTGATAGGTCGCAAGGCAGATGCCCTCAAGACGCTACGTACAGCCATTATCTGTGGCTACGACGATTATGTTTGGATGTGCAGTGATCCAGATCTCACTAATTTACACGACTACGGCGCTTTTTTGAAGCTTTGTGACGAATTGGGGATAGGCTAAGTTGATCGAAGTCGATGCACAAACGTAGTTCAAAATTGGATAAGACGATTGTCGAAGTCATCGCGATGTCAGGGTTTGACAAAGAGCTGGCCTATGCTGTGCCACCTGCTTGCCAAGCAGATCTAAAGGTCGGCTCGCTAGTTCGTGTTCCGTTGCGTCGCCGCAGCGAGCTAGGCGTGGTCACACGCTTTGGTACCAATCAAGAGGTGCCTCCGGGCAAGCTCAAGATGCTGTTTGAAATCGTCCAGCCGTTTCCAGTAATGCCATCAGATCTGATGCAACTCTTTCGATGGTGCCAGCAATATTATAATGCTACGCCGGAAGCGATTTTAGAGACGATGATTCCAGCTGCGATCCGCAAGGGCATGCAGGCCAAAAAGCGATGCTACATTTCAGCAGGCAAGGCCCCAACTGCAGAGGAACTGGCTGCACTGGAAAAACGCGCCCCGAAGCAAGCCGAACTACTACGCTATATTCGTCAGCAATCAAAGCCTTTAGCCCGTGCAGATGTGCTAAAGCACATCAAAATCAGCTCATCTGCTTGCGCTGGCTTGATTACTAAGGGATTCCTACACGAAACTGACACAGAGGAAGAGCGAATCGCTTATGAGGACGAATTAGGTGACTTCGAGGCAGTCGCCGAAGAGTCGCGTCCCACGCTGACTGAGGAACAAGCGAATTGTGTTAATGCGATTCATGGTGCGATTGAAACAAATGCCTTCAGTGTTCGTCTATTACATGGCGTAACTGGCTCTGGTAAGACTGAGGTATATTTAAATGCAATTGAAAAGATCGTAGCGAGCGGTGGTGGGGTAATTTTCCTAGTGCCTGAAGTCGCTCTCGCGCCGCAAACTGTTGGCAGAGTGCGTGGTCGACTCGAAGCTCGTGGCGTACACACCGTGGTCTGGCATAGTCATTTGTCCGAAGGAGAACGTTACGATGCATGGAAAGCCTTAGCCAGTGGAGAGGCGCACGTTGTCGTCGGTGCTCGCTCGGCAGTGTTTGCACCTGTGCAGAACCTGAAGTTGATGATCGTCGATGAAGAGCACGAGCCGTCTTACAAGCAGGAGGATTCACCACGCTATAACGGCCGTGATGTAGCAGTGTATCGTGCATTCTTAAGTAAAGCAGTCTGCGTGCTGGGTTCGGCAACGCCCTCACTTGAATCACTTTATAATGTCGAAAAAGGCAAATATGCCGTGGATCGTATTTTAAATCGCGTAGATAATCGTCAGTTACCAAAGATTCACGTGGTCGATATGTGCCGCGAAACTTCCCCGGAGAAAATAGCATCTCCGATGTCACGACTGCTGGTCACTAAATTAATTGATCGTTTCGAGAAGAAAGAGCAAAGCATACTGTTTCTGAATCGCCGTGGCTTTTCGACCAGTATGCTATGTCCAGATTGTGGGTACGTGGCTGGCTGCGATCATTGCAGCATACCGAAGACTTACCATCGCACCGACAATAATTTGCGTTGCCACCTCTGTGGTGAACAAGAGCCAGCACCAAAATGCTGCCCCGAGTGCAAGTCAACTGCGATACGTATGAGAGGCAAGGGGACGCAAAGGATTGAAGATATCGTCCAAAAGATCCTTCCCACTGCACGCATTCATCGGATGGATGCTGATTCGATGTCGAAGAAGAATCTTTACCGTAAAATCCTAAACGACTTTCGAATTGGTAAGATCGACATTTTGGTGGGCACTCAAATGATTGCCAAGGGCCTAGATTTCCCGAACGTCACATTGGTCGGTTTAGTTGATGCAGACATGTCGCTGCATATTGAGGATTTTCGTGCAGCTGAACGCACCTTTCAGCTAGTGGTGCAAGTTTCTGGTCGTTCTGGCCGTGGAGATCGGGCAGGGGAGGTCGTCATCCAAACACATACACCACACGCCCCGCCGATTCAGTTTGCCCGAAAGTCAGACTTTGACGGTTTTCAACTCGAAGAACTCGAGCAACGCCGCGAGTTCAATTATCCCCCGTTTCGTCATTTAATTCGGCACTTATTTCGCGGGCGCAACCCAGATAAGGTGAACTTCTACATCGATCAATGGACCAAGTTAGTCGAAAAGGAAATGGGAGAGATGGTCGAGGTACGCGGGCCTGCACCCGCACCAATTGAAAAAATTCGTGATGAGTATCGCTTTCAATTGTGGTATTTCGCGCCGAGCGCTAGTGCCATCATTGGCAAGCTCGCGGCCTTACGCGAAAGCTTTAAAATGGACCAAGAAGTGATCGATCATATGGACGTTGATCCGATGAACCTAAGTTAGTGGTGCTCCACACTAGTAGGCTTTGACTACGACGGAGACGTGCCAAAGACCCAAGCAAGCGCGTGAAATTAAATCAGGCATCCAGCAGATCATTTTTTGAGTACAAAACCATTTTTATCCTGTCACTACAGCACCTCCTAAAATAGTGCGGCTTACGCCCGCCCGTACAACTCAAGCAAATTCTTCAGGTACGCTGCGCTATTTTTCTGCAAGTCATCTAATTGTTCTGATGTATAGCGCCACTGCCAATTACCCATTGCTGCACCAGGTGTATTTAAGCGCGCTTCCGACCCTAGGCTCATTAAATCTTGCAGTGGCACAATCGCCATGAGTGCACTGGACTTAAATGCTGTGCGCACCATATCCCAAGCGACTTCGTCGCCGGATACAGTTAAGTAGCGCCGCACGTGATCCTGCGTCTTTTCGCCTTCTTCACTATACCAACCAAGCGTCGTGTTATTATCGTGTGTGCCGGAGTAGGCCACGGTATTGCGACTGTAGTTGTGCGGCAAATACGCATTATCCGCCTGACCATCGAAGGCGAATTGTAAAACTGCCATGCCCGGCAAGCCCGTCGCTGCGCGTAATGTATTCACTTCATCGGTGATCACACCCAGATCTTCTGCCACAAGCTTAGCGTCGGGGCAGACTGCTTTTATTTCTTTAAATAGCTCTAGGCCAGGGCATTGTATCCACTTACCATTACGTGCAGTCGTCTCATCGGCCGGGACCGACCAGTAGGATTCAAAACCACGGAAGTGATCGAGCCGCACGATGTCGAAAAACTCCAGATTCGCCTTAATACGATCGACCCACCATTCGAACTTAGTCTCTTGATGCGCTTTCCAGTTATAAAGCGGGTTCCCCCAAAGTTGACCATCAGCCGAAAAATAGTCTGGCGGCACACCGGCAACAGCCTCGGGCTTACCGTTCTTTTTCAATTGGAAAAGTTCGCGGTTGGCCCATGCGTCTGAGCTGTCTAGCGCGACAAAAATAGGGACATCGCCAAGGATTTCGATACCTCTACTAGCGGCATAGCTGCGCAGCTTAGTTAATTGACCATAAAATAAATATTGGTAAAATATATTCGCTTCAGCAGCTTCAAGAATTTCCTCAGACAGCTTGTTCTGACGTGCTTTATTTACATCGCGAAAGGCTGCGGGCCACTCCAACCAACACTTTCCGTCAAAGTGTGATTTAAGTGCAAGAAAGAGGGCGTAGTCTTCGATCCAAGCAGACTGCGCCTTGCGAAAGGCTTTGATGCAGCCATAGCCATCAAAGTGATCGGCTCCAGAACGCTTGAAACGATCATACGCATATTGAAGGATAGGCCAAAAAACGTCATAGAGCGCAGCATAATCAACATGATCGTTTGGTAGGGCATACAGAGATCGCAACTCGTTCTCATGGATGAGTCCATCCGCCACCAATGGATCGAGGTCGATGAAATACGGATTGCCCGCAAAGGCTGAGAAACATTGGTACGGCGAATCGCCGTAACCCGTAGGGCCGAGCGGACAGATCTGCCAAACATGCAGGCCAGCAGCCTCCATAAAATCGATGTAGCGATGGGCGGACGCGCCGAGATTGCCAATGCCAGTGTTCGAGGGTAGGGAGCTTACATGTAGTAAGACGCCGGAAGTGCGCTCGTTGAGCCAGTTGTATAAAGGTGCAGTCATAGTGAATATTGCCGAACAAGGAATACATCACTGCGTGAGTAGCAATACCGTTTAATTGTATCGTGATTGTCAGTTGAATCCCTGCATATTAGAATTATAAAGCACAAGATGAATTTTAGGCCAAGTTGACGCGAACCACGCAGAAGTGGTCCCGACCTGTCGCTGCGATGCTTTAATTGTGGAGGAACAAGCTCAGCCTCGTCTGCAGAACTATGGCCTCATCGAGCATTCACACTCTGTTGCACTAGCAGCGTCTCCTGCATCCGCGTTTCGTATTTATCCAATTTGAGCGAATCGATAAAGGGCAGCAGCGGGGCGGCAGAAGAGCCAATCCAGTCGACTATGTTGAGGATCTTTAGCGTGGCGTAGGATTTTTCTGACAGCATGGCACGCAGGACTTCGAGGCCCTTGGTTTGTTGGTCGTTGTTGATTAGTAACCACGCGGCCATGGCACGGACTTCATGCGAGTCGTCATTCAGGACAATTTGAGCGGACTCGACATTATTTAGTAAAAAGCAGCCGACGATGCCCCAGTAAGGCAGTCCGCAGTCCGAGTTACTCAGGAGAGCGCGTAGCTTAGGCAGTTTCGTGGCATCTTCACTTAGCGCGAGGTCGGCGGCATCGAGTAGAGCTGTGAGGTTGTAGAGCTTCGGATCTCGCACCATCTCATAAATCGTGAGCCCGTGCTCAGCCGAGCGTTTCACACTTTCCGATTCCGGGAGCAAGCCTGCATCAAAGATTTCAGTTTGCCACTGACGTAAGCCAATTCGCATGCGAGCGACAACCGACCCAACTGACGTTGTTATCCTCAGAGACCAGCCAAAGAATATTCGGACGATCAACCGACGTGAAGGCAAATACCTGCGAGCATAAGGCGCTAAGCGAGAAAAGTATGGTCAGGGAAAATCTCATGAGCTTGGGGTTGAAGTTGGGCGAATTGTGAGCAAAGTAGCCATCCACTAAAAATTAAATTAGACATAATATATATTGTGCGTAATATTAAGCTATTTAACTAGGGCTGAGCTTAGCCGCTGCTAAGCCCGCGACATTACCTGTCGCAAAGCAGCCTTGTATGAGAAATCCTCCTGTGGGTGCTTCCCAATCGATCATCTCACCGGCGCAATACACATTGGGGAGTTTCTTGAGCATCAGGTTCTCATCGAGCTCGCACCATGCGACGCCACCGCTGGTTGAAATGACTTCCTCGATTGGCCGTGGACCACTCAATGGGATGCGGCAAGCCTTGACGACCTCGGCCAGCGCTTGGGCTGAGCCCATGTCGCCGTATAATTGTTGAATGATCGCACAGGCGCCTTTGCTAAGCTTCCAGCGCAGCTGTGCTTCGTGGTAGAAATTCTTTCGTGCGGACTCCATTTTCTGCACCAAGCGTTCAATCGTAAAGGAGGGCTTAAAATCAATGACGACCTCCGGTGCGTCCATGCCTCGTAGAGTGCGGCCAAGCGCATAGATCGGTGCGCCTTCGAGCCCGTAGCGTGTGATCATCAATTCGCCGACCTCCAGTTCGTCGCCGACGCGGACATGGATATTATGCAGCGGGCAGGCTTCGGCCATTTCGCGTGTTTCGTCGGTCCAGTCACACACCCAGCCGCAATTAGCAGATTGTAAAGTTTCTACTGTAATATCGTGCTTCTCAAGAATGGCTACCCATTGCCCATTGGACCCGGTTTTCGACCATGACGCGCCGCCCATTGCTAAAATGACGGCATCGAAATCTTGGTTGAATACGCCCTCCTTGCACTCGACTTCCAATTCAATTTGCTCATCATTTTGACGTAATTCCAACCAGCGATTGTTCATCTGAAAGTCAACGCCCATCTCGCGCAGTCGTTGCACCCAGCGACGCAGGATCGGCGCAGCCTTCTTGCTTTTAGGGAAAACCTTACCGCCTGCGGTTGAGAAGGTGTTAATGCCAAGCGAGTTCGCCCATTTCCCCATCGCGGTGTTATCGAAATCAGCGAGATGCATGCGCCATTGAGCAGCAGGTAAATCCTTGCCTGAATACTGCGCGACAAACGGTTCGAATTCGGCGCTGTTGGTGATGTTGAGTCCGCTCTTACCGGCGACGAGGAACTTGCGTCCAACGGATGGCTTGGCGTCAAATACAGTAACAAAAGCACCCGCTGCAGCGGCGACTTCTGCGGCTCGTAGGCCAGCGGGACCGCCTCCGATGATGGCAATGTTTCGTGGTGTGCTACTCATATACTAGAGTTGATATGCTGCGAAAGGAAGATACGCAAGAGACAGTGTGAGTGATTCTAGGGACACGCACCAGGTGTGACGCCTCTCGTGCAAGTATCGCAGAAAAGGTATTGTATCCCACTTCGAACGTAGATCGAACCGCCCGCTTCGCTTGAGGACGCAGAGGTCAGTTAAGTCAGAAAGTGTCCTACTGCCAGCATCATGATTTGTAATTTTGAAAAAGATGAAAGAACGGGAACGGGATGCTACCACTACCCTCCAAGCGAATAGCAAGGTGGTGGGAGCATCCTGGACCCGTTTATAAATTTGTGCATTTTAACCAATATTCGTGTGCACCAGTAAATCGGCCAATGATGGACGTTTTACACCTACAACTCACTGAGATGAATCCATTAATGCTCCTCTGCGAACTCTAGTGACCGAAGGGAATGAGCGGTTAAAAAACTGGGTTCATTTCTCTGCTTATGCTCGGCAGAAAGCCCCCACCGTCATAGCAAGTAAAGGCACCACCTGTTAGCTGGCGAGGAATTTTATATAATACACCCAGCTCCTAAACCCCAACCTCTACGGTTTCCGCCTTCAGACCTCAGGTCTCTTATGTTATTCCGCTACGCCCCAGCGTTTGGTGAATGGATAGTAGATGAAGATCGCTTTGCCAATTACTGAGTGTTCGGGAACGAAGCCCCAGTAACGGCTATCTAAACTGTTGGCTGAGTTGTCCCCGAGGGCGACAAACTTATCCTCAGGAATCTCTAACGTGCGGTCTTCTGCAAGCAGCGTGTGGTTGATATAACCACCATACTCGCCCTCCTTCGCAGCATTGCGAGCAAAGGCTTCGACTTCATCACGCGACTCGCCGTCTACGAATAGCCCTCCCTCTTTAATCTGAAGCGATTCGCCACCGATACCGCCGATGCGCTTAATGTAATATTTGTCGCTGTAATCACCTGTTAGGCGCCCAAGCTCTGCGCGGATATCATTAGTACGAAAGACAAATGGATCGCCCGCCTTTGGGCGCTTAAAATGGTAGCTGATGCGGTCGACGAACAATGCATCGCCGAGTGTGATGTCGAAGCGCATGAGCGGATCGCCGGCTTGAACGATATGATTCAATGCCAAGGCTTGACCGCTGGGACTCTCTTGGGATGGCACGACTTTAGATAAGTCGGCCTCTGGGAAAAACTGCTGAATTGCCGAGAGCATATCAAATTCAGCTGGCACTTGAATCGATTGCAGTGTGCCACCGACGGAGAAGACATATTCCGCACGAATTGCTGGCAGGACGAAATACTTCCGATACGGCACGGGACGACTGGTGCCGATTTTTCCTGTGCTTAAACTTGGAAGTAATGCCAATGATACAGGGCCAGAATCCTCAGCGATGAGGCTTATGTGTTTGGCTCCTAAAGTGAGTTTGTTGAAAACCTTCTTGGCTGCACTCGGCGACGCGGCCTCTGCTTCGTAAGCAGCCGTATTCATCCCACTATAAGTTGGATACATCGAATTGGTTGGGATAATGAAAGGCTGAAAAAAGAAGGTGCGCACACCAATGACGAGGATTGCCGCAACCAAGACGACTTCTAGGTTATCACTCCAGAAGGTCTTCGGGTGAATCTTGCCGCCAATCTTGCGCAATAATGCATCGAGACGATCCATTGCCGCTTGAAATGGAACGGACTCCGCCGAATTGTCTGCAATCATCGTCTCTATTTCGACGACACTCTTTTCGAGCTCCTGCAAACGCGCTTCGGACGTGATATCGCGCCGGTAGTGATACACCTTACTGGCCGCGTGGAGTAGTTCTTTTGCTTGTTTGCGTAACTTTTTCATGGATATTGGGCTAACTATTACTTCGGATTCTACTGCGAACCTCCGTCAATGGTGAACGATGCTTAACTGCCCCCATCAGAGGTCTTAAGGATCTTAATAAATGCATCCTGTGGAATCGATACACTGCCGATGTTTTTCATGCGTTTCTTACCCTCTTTTTGCTTCTCGAGGAGTTTACGCTTACGGGAAATATCACCGCCATAACACTTCGCAGTCACATCCTTACGGTAGGCGCTGATAGTTTCGCGAGCGACGATATTGGAGCCAACACCGGCTTGAATCGCGATTTTGAACATCTGTTTGGGCAGAATCTCCTTGAGTCGTTTACAGAGTGCACGGCCCCTGCCCTCGGCTTTGTCGATATGCACAATTGAGGAGAATGCATCCACTGCCTCGGAATTGACCATAATGTCGAGTCGGCAAAGCTTGGCTTTTTGATAGCCGTTCATTTCGTAGTCCATCGAGCCGTAGCCATGAGTGATACTCTTCAGGCGATCATTGAAATCGATCAAGATTTCATTGAGCGGAATATTACAGACCAGCATCACGCGCTGATTGTCGATTGTCTCGGTGTGCTCGCAAATACCGCGCTTCTCCGAGACGAGTGCCAATACATCACCAATCGATGTGCTTGGAATGTGGATCGATGCCAAGATCATTGGTTCTTCAATAAATTCGATTTCGGAAACATCCGGTAGGTGCATTGGGTTATGCACTTCGAGCTCTTCAAAGTCGGTCTTGGTGACCTTATAGACAACACTTGGATAAGTCGAAATAACATCTAGGTCGTACTCTCGGCGGATGCGCTCTTGAATAATTTCCATATGTAGCAAACCGAGAAAACCACAACGGAAACCAAAGCCGAGTGCGACCGAATTTTCGGACTGATAGACGAACGCTGCATCGTTGAGACGTAGCTTGCCCATGCTTGCCTTGAGCTTGTTGTAATCACTCGTATCAATTGGATAAATACCACTGAACACCATTGGGCTGACTTGCTTGTAGCCAGGGAGCATCTCAGCAGTTGGAGCATTCGAGTGCGTAATTGTGTCACCGAGCTTAATGTCGGCCACGTCGCGCATGTTGGTGACGATATACCCCACGTCGCCCGCTTCGAGTGTCGCTTGCTTGGTCATTTCTGGTGAGAAGCGCCCCACTTCTTTGACCAGAGCTTTGCGCTCATCGCTCATGGTCATAATCTGTTCGCCCATCTTCACCGAGCCTGAGAAGACGCGGACGTAGCAGATCACCCCCTTATACGCATCATAGAGGCAGTCAAAAATAAGCACGCGCAGGCCATCGATGTCAGCCCAACGTGGTGGCGGAATACGGTGAACTGCAGCTTCTAATAAATCGATGATGCCAATGCCACTCTTACCACTGGTGAGCACGGCTTCTTCGGCTGGGATCGCGAGCACGTCTTCGAGCTGTACCTCAATCGCAGGCACGTCGGCACTTGGTAAATCGACCTTATTGATCACAGGGACAATAGCCAGCTTCTGCTCTTCCGCGAGGTGCGCATTGGCAACTGTTTGCGCCTCAATGCCTTGAGCGGCATCGATCAACAGCATCGCGCCTTCACATGCCGCCAGACTACGAGAGACCTCATAGGAGAAATCCACGTGGCCCGGAGTATCGATCAAATTGAAAGTATAATCTTCGCCATTCTTCGCGCGATAAACCATGGTCACCGGGTGACTCTTAATGGTGATGCCGCGCTCACGCTCCAGGTCCATCGAATCAAGCAGTTGAGCCTTCATGTCGCGCATCTCAACAGTGCGCGTGAGTTCGAGAATACGGTCGGACAAAGTCGTCTTGCCGTGGTCGACGTGGGCGATGATACAAAAGTTGCGAGTATGGGCTAGATCGGTCATGTAAAAAGGCAGGAAGCGCGTAAAGATCGCGTGCTTTGAGAAAACTTCAACGTCGAAATACAGCAAAGAAGCGCGGACTGTGTCGTCCGCGCTTCAAATGGTTCCGAAAAACGGCGATAGGGGGAACCGCCAATCGGTAAATACTACTCTGGCAAATCGCTGAACTCAGAAACTGGCGTGATGCTCAATGCCTTATCAATACGCTTCGCAAAGCCGGTCAAGACCTTGCCAGGGCCACACTCGTAGAAATCGGACAGATTGTTTTCGGTCGCCATATTACGAAGATTGTCCTCAAAACGAACTGACGATACTACTTGGCTGACCAGTGCATCTTTGATCGCTTGCGGATCGCGGACACGCTCGCCAGTGACATTCGTGTAAACGGCGATCTCTGGGGCCTTAAAGTCGAAGTCTTTGATGAACTCAGCAAACGCATCACGCGCCGAAACCATCAACTTACTGTGATACGCACCTGCGACGTTGAGCGGCTTGCAAAGCTTGAAGCGGCCTTTGGAGACTGCGACTGCTTCGAGCACCTTGCTGTTGTCCCCAGAGATGACGATTTGCCCAGGGCAGTTGAGATTCGCGATTTCGATATCGAACTCGTCGCAGAACGTTTGCACATCCTCAGGAGTGCCGCCGATCACGGCAGCCATGCCGCCCTTGGTCGCGTCGCAAGCGATCTGCATCAGACGACCACGCTCAGCAACCAGCTTGAGGCCAGTTGCGAAATCATACACGCCAGCAGCTGCGAGAGCTGTCAGCTCACCGAGGCTGAGGCCACATGCAGCCGTCGCATTGTCAAGCTTGCCCGCTTCTTTCAAAATACTGAACAGCGCATAGCCCTGCACATACAGTGCTGGTTGGCAGACCTTAGTTTCTGTGAGCGCCTCGGCAGGGCCTTCGAAGCAGAGCGTTTTAAGATCCCAACCGAGGATTTCGTTGGCCTCATCGTAGAGTGCCTTCGCGATTGCTGAGTTCTCGTAGAGAGAACGGCCCATGCCCACGGATTGTGCGCCTTGTCCGGAAAAAAGAAGTCCTGTTGCCATAGATAATAACTGTCGTGTGGTGGTTGTTCGGTAAACGAAAGAGCCTTAGACCTCACGCTGGAGGAATCAACCAGAAAGCGCGCCACATTAGTTTCTGAAATGCACATAAAACAAAAAGGCCGAAGCGTTTCCGCCTCGGCCTTTTGAAATCTGATTGAGAATTGAGCTTACTTGGAAAGCTTCGCTGCGCTCTCGACGAGTGCTGCGAATGAGTTTGCCTTGAGCGCTGCACCGCCGATGAGACCACCGTCGATGTTTGGCTGAGCGAGGAGCTCGTCTGCGTTTTCTGGCTTCATGGAGCCACCGTAGAGGATGCGAACTTTGTCCGCTGCTTCTGCACCGACCAGACCAGTCAGGAGGCTACGGATTTGCGCGTGCACTTCTTCGGCCATTTCTGGTGTAGCTGTCTTGCCTGTGCCGATCGCCCAGACTGGCTCGTAAGCAACGACCAATGCGTCTGCAGCGTCGGATGTGACACCGACGAGTGCACCTTCGAGTTGAGTCTTAATAACTTCGTTTACCTTACCGGCTTCACGCTCATCGAGTGTTTCACCGATGCATACGATTGGCTTAAGGTTCGCTGCAAGTGCGACGAGTGTCTTCTTGTTAACGATCGCGTCCGTTTCACCGAAGTATTCGCGACGCTCTGAGTGTCCGAGGATGACGAACTTGCAGAACAGGTGGCGAAGCATCTCAGCAGAGATCTCACCAGTGTATGCACCAGACGCTTCGAAGTGCATGTTTTGCGCACCGAGAGAAACGTTGGAGTCGGTTACAACCTGAGACACTGCTTCGAGTGTCGTAAAGGTTGGGCAAACGCAGACAGAAACGTCGGTCTGTGGACCAACGATGCTGACAACATCTTTAGCGAGCTCAGCGCCTTCGGCCGAGTTCAGGTTCATTTTCCAGTTACCTGCGATGAGGTATTTGCGTGCTAATTTACTCATAATATTATTTTTGAATTATTAATTTGAATGGAGACCCGCCGGAGATGGCGAAGCAATTATCGTTTTCCTAGATAGTGTCGAGTGCGCTGACGCCTGGGAGCTCTTTGCCTTCGAGAAATTCGAGAGAAGCGCCGCCGCCAGTGCTCATGAACGTGACTTGGTCACCGTACCCAGCCATCTTGATGGCTTTTACTGAGTCGCCACCACCGATGATGGAACATGCGTCGGAATTTGCGATGGTCTTAGCGACAGCGAAAGTTCCCTTGTTGCAGGCTTCGATTTCGAAGATTCCCATAGGCCCATTCCAGAGAACAGTCTTGGCGCTCTCAACTTCAGCATTGAATAGCTCGATACTTTTCGGGCCGATGTCAACGCCTTCCCAGCCAGCTTCGATACTGCCTTCAACCACTTTGCTATCCGCAAATGTGCCTGCACCGAAATCAAGACCTTTCACGACCATATTATCCACTGGGAGGAGGAACTTAACACCCTTCTCTTTCGCCTTGGCGAGTGCTGCTTTCGCAGTTGGAATGTAATCAGGCTCGCTTAGCGAATCCCCTACGGTTTGCCCCAAGGCCAATTTAAATGTGTAGGCCATGCCACCGCCGATGATGATGGTGTCGGCTTTCTCAAGCAGCGTGTCGATCACTTTGATCTTATCGGAAACCTTGGCGCCGCCAAGGATCACTGTCAGTGGACGCTTAGGACTGTTGGTCTTTTCGCCAAGGTAGGCAAGCTCCTTCTCGATGAGAAGGCCGCAAACGCAAGGTGAGAGGAATTTTGCAACACCTGCAGTGGAAGCGTGTGCGCGGTGTGCGGTGCCGAATGCATCGTTCACAAATGCGTCAGCTAGCTTTGCTAGTGATGCGGCAAATTTCGGATCGTTGTCTGTCTCGCCCTGGTAGAAACGAACGTTTTCAAGTAGTACGACTTCACCGTCGCCAAGTTTTGCAACTTCGGCCTCCACTTCTTCGCCAATGCAATCTTCGATGAATGTCACAGGCTGTCCGAGCTGTGCAGCGAGTGCTTCAGCTACTGGAGCGAGAGTAAACTTCGCGTCCTTCTCACCCTTGGGACGACCGAGGTGGCTGGAGAGAATGACCTTCGCGCCTTGAGCGACGAGGTTTTGAATCGTTGGCAGTGCTGCAATGATACGAGAATCATCGGAGATGACGCCATCAGTTAGTGGAACATTGAAGTCACAACGGACGAGAACGCGTTTACCGGAAAGATCGACGTCTTTAATGGATTTTGTAGCCATGTTAAAAAGTGATAATGAAAGTGAGTGAAATGATTGTGCCGGAGATGGCAAAGCAAAGATGCTTTGGACTAGAAACTGAAAGCCAGATAACTAGAAACCGAAAATAAAAAAGGCCGCCACAACAGAGTATCCGCTCAATGGGAAACCTGCGCGGCGGCCAGCAATTCAAGATACGATTAGAAAGTTCTTAGAGGAACTTGGAAACCTTCTGAACGAGCTCAACAACGCGGTTTGAGTAACCCCATTCGTTGTCATACCAAGAAACAAGCTTGAAGAATTTGTCGTTAAGACCCATGCCGCTGCCTGCATCGAAGATAGAGCTGAGCTCATCGTGAATAAAGTCAGAAGAGCAAACTTCGTCTTCAGTGTAACCAAGGATACCTTTGAGGGAACCTTCAGAAGCTTCCTTCATCTTTTCGCAGATTTCTGCGTAAGATGTGCTCTTCTCCGTCTTCACTGTAAGGTCTACAGCAGAAACAGTTGGAGTTGGTACGCGGAAAGCCATACCAGATAGCTTGCCTTGAACTGCTGGAAGCACGAGGCCAACAGCTTTCGCAGCGCCTGTAGTGGAAGGAATAATATTCAGAGCTGCTGTGCGGCCGCCCTTCATGTCCTTAGGAGAAGGACCATCAACTGTCTTTTGAGTCGCAGTGTAAGAGTGGACTGTTGTCATCAGACCTTCTTCGATACCGAAGTTCTCGAGGATAACCTTAGTCATTGGTGCTAAGCAGTTCGTAGTGCACGATGCATTCGAGATAAGGTCGTGCTCAGCTGTGATTTCGTCGTCATTGACGCCGATTACAACAGTCTTTACTCCGTCACCTTTACCTGGAGCGGAAATGATCACTTTCTTCGCGCCAGCAGTGATATGTCCTTGCGCCTTGTCGTCTTGGACGAAGAGCCCTGTTGATTCGATTACGATATCAACGCCAAGCTCTTTCCAAGGGAGGGCTGCAGGGCCTTCGCGGACTGCGAGAGTCTTAATTTCGTGGCCGTCAACTACGATGACGTCGTCACCCTTAGTTTCAACGGTGCCTTTGAAGCGACCTTGAGTAGTGTCATATTTAAGTAGGTATGCAAGATTCTCTGCAGGGACGAGGTCATTAATTGCGACCACTTCGATCTCGCTTCCAAGTAGGCCCTTCTCAACGAGAGAGCGAAATACCAAGCGACCGATGCGCCCGAAACCATTAATTCCAATTTTTGTAGCCATTATTATGTATGTGTTGTTTTCAGTTTGAGATGAGAAAAATTCAAGAAGCTGGGACTAGTTAAACAGCTTTGCATAATTGGCAAGAAATATTCGCAGCATTGTGTAATCGAGTAGTTAGCATTACGTAATTAACTGATCCCATTACAGCATGGGACTATTATTGTTTATGAAAAAATAAGTTGTTAATGGCATTTTTTCGGTTAGATATTTGTACTTTCGCTTGATAAATGTAAACCACTTGAAATTAAGGCTTTAAGAGGCGTCCTTCCAACACACATCGCATGCCTAGTACAGGCACTTTTCGTATTGATTGTTGCAGACCTTGTTCAAACAAACGGTAACTACTAGTCTGCTGTGCATCAGATTTCTG
>JABJQI010000226.1 GCA_018663485.1 Opitutia bacterium | reverse complement strand
ATTCAGCCGACAGTGTGGCAGGCTTGAGCTTCGAGGCGGTGCAACAGACTTTTTCGGAGCAGAGCTTATTCGAAAATAAGACCTGGCGCACCTCGCCAGTGGCGTTTCCGCTGGACGCGAAGCAGGTGGCTGAGATCGAATTGATCGGCCAAGCTTGCTACGATTTTTACCGTGCACATGAGACATTGTATCTGCGTTCGGCGACGGATAAAAATTTGCTGCGTAATCGTGAATTGAAAGCGCCGTGGGTGGCTGAGTATCTCGATCGTGGTAAGCCAACAGCGCTAATTGAACATGCGCGCTCGAAGGCCTTGCGTGGCTCGACGCCGATTGTGGTGCGTCCAGACCTATTGATGACCGATAATGGTTTCGCGCTGACCGAGATCGACTCGGTGCCGGGTGGTATCGGGTTGACGGCATTTTTAAACTGCCTCTATGCGGGCGTGCATGCGGATGCGTTGATCGGTGCGGGTGAGCAGGACATGATCGAAGCCTTTTATCGAGTGCTGTGTAGTCGTGCTCCGAATGTGATGGCGCCTTATATAGCAATTCTGGTTAGTGATGAGGCTGCGACCTATCGTCCAGAGATGGAATGGATTGCCGAGCAATTGCGAGCCAATGATCGTCGTGTCCACGTGCATCATACCGACGATGTGATGCTATTGGCCGACACGATTTGTGTGCCGTTGGATGGCAAGCCGCAACAGGTAGATGTGATTTATCGCTTTTGGGAGCTGTTTGATTTGGCGAACGTATCGATCGCCGAACATTTATTAACAGCGAAATGCGATTCGCCACTGAGTCTGACGCCGCCGATGCGGCCTTTTCAGGAGGAGAAACTGAACTTGGCGCTTTTTCACCACCACATGTTGGAAGATTTCTGGAAGGAGCATTTATCGAAATCTTCGTATCGCGTCCTGAAGCGGGTCATTCCGCAGACTTGGGTGATGGATCCGGTGGACTTGCCGCCGAATGCGGTGCTCAATGCGCCATTGATTGGCGGTAAGCCTATGACTCACTGGACGCAACTAGCTGATGCGAGTAAGAAAGAGCGCAATTTGATTATTAAGATTAGCGGGTTTCATGAGACTGCGTGGGGCGCACGTAGCGTGACACTGGGGAGTGACTCTTCGAGGGCTGATTGGGCGCGTGCAATTCAACAGGTGGTGACAATGGCCGATGAGTCGTTGCATATTTTGCAAACTTACGAGAAGCCGCGGCGTTTGCGACATCCTGTATATAAAGACGATGGCAGTATCTATCAGATGGAGGGGAGGGTGCGACTTTGCCCGTATTACTTGGTAGATAAAAAGGCGCACAACGCTGAGTTGCATGGTGTACTCGCAACTTTGTGCCCCGCGGATAAGAAAATCATCCATGGGATGAAGGACGCAGCTCTGATGCCGTGCGTGCTCGCCAGCGGTGAGTGAGCTGGAGGGAAACGCTCCGTCGTTTCCATGCATTAATTGGACCGTCGGACTATCGGTGGCAACGATGGGGTGATTCCCTCCGCTATCATATCGCGGGATAAACCCGCTCGCTGCGTTAAAGCCTAGGGGCTGGTTTTATGCCATGCCCTCTGTGCTTCCGCTGAGGAAGCCCGAGGCTGTGTAAACTGTTGAACACGCACAATTTTATTTGCGCTTGTGTGGAATGCAGTGCTGCTGCCTATTTTGCTGAGGAATTTCGCAGAACTGGCGCTTTTTTTGCTTTACCGCTTTCAACTGCTTCGGAAATAGTTACGTTTTCCAGTTTCATTGAATCCAATTCAAGACTAGAGAAGATCATTTTTCGCCAATTTTACACAGACACATATATTATGACCACAACGGCTAAAAAAACGGCTAAGAAAACGGCTAAATCTGCTGCTAAAAAAACCGCTGCCAACAGATTATCAGCAAGCAAGGCGTCTGAGCCATCTTTCCGCTTTAGTACCGCAGCAACCACCGGCTCAATAAAGACATCGATTCTTAATCACTTACGTTTTACGCTGGCTCGACACCCTGAAAAAGCCAGTCAGGACGAGTGGTGGACTGCGACTTGCTATGCGGTCCGTGACCGCGTACTGGACCGCTTCATGAAGACTCAGGGGGTGCATCATGAGAAGAAAGTGCGTCGTGCCTACTACTTGAGCTTGGAGTATTTGATGGGCCGCTTGTTAGTCAATAATCTGCACAATTCAGGTCTGTTCGAGCAAACATGTGATGCACTTGGCGAGCTTGGCCAAGATTTTAGCGCAATCGCTGACGAAGAGGCTGATATGGGCCTCGGTAATGGTGGACTCGGTCGCTTGGCCGCCTGTTTTCTCGATTCTCTTGCGACTCTGGATTTGCCGGCGATTGGCTATGGCATCCACTATGAGTTTGGCCTATTTCGTCAGGAGTTTAAAGACGGATACCAAGTTGAGCATCCAGATGCTTGGATGGAGAAAGGCTGCCCTTGGGAAGTGATGCGGCCTAACTTTGCGCAGCAAGTGCAGCTCTACGGCCGAGTCGAACATCACATAGATGACAAGGGAGGATTTCGTCCGGTGTGGGTCGATCAGAAGACGATCGAAGGTGTTCCGTATGATATCGCAATCGTTGGTCACGGAGCCGAAACGGTTAATTTTCTGCGTCTGTGGGATTCGAAAGCATCGAGTGAGTTTGATTTCAATATCTTCAATGATGGTGGCTATGTTGAAGCCGTACGTGAAAAGGCAATGAGTGAGTCGATTTCCAAGGTGCTGTATCCGAATGACTCGACCGAAAATGGTAAAGAGCTCCGTCTTGTGCAGCAGTATTTCTTCGTCAGTTGCTCGCTGAAAGATATTATGCGTCGCTACCTGGCTAATCACAGCGATTGGGCCGAATTCCCTGATTTCAATGCGATCCAGTTGAATGATACGCACCCCGCGATTGCGATTCCTGAATTGATGCGATTGCTCATTGATGAGCATGGTTTGAATTGGGATGATGCATGGGAAATTACTAGCAAAACGTGCAACTATACCAACCATACGCTTTTGCCTGAAGCGTTGGAGAAGTGGAGCGTGCCGCTTTTCGAAAAGGTCCTGCCACGTCATTTAGAAATTATCTACGAGATTAACTCACAGTTTCTTGAAAATGTAGTTGAGGCTAAGTGGCCCGGCGACGGTGCGAAGAAGGCTGAACTTTCGATCATTGAAGAGGGCTATCCGAAGATGATTCGCATGGCGTATCTTTCTGTCGTCGGCTCAACTAAGGTGAATGGTGTCGCGGCATTACACACCAATTTGCTAAAGAAAAATCTGTTCGCGACATTTCATGAATTATATCCGAACAAGCTGATCAACATGACCAATGGTATTACCCCACGTCGCTGGTTGTTGGCTTGTAATCCGAGCCTTAGTGGATTGATCACAGAGAAGGTCGGCCCAGAATGGCCGAAATATCTCAATCAACTTGAGGGCATCACCCAGTTTGCCGATGATACCAATTTCCAGAAGCGGTTCATGGACATCAAGCGTTTAAACAAACAAGCATTTGCTGATTTTGTACTGGAGGACTCTGGCACAGTGATTAATCCAGACGCACTGTTCGACGTTCAGATCAAACGTCTGCACGAATATAAGCGTCAGCACCTGAACGTGCTACATATCTTGACGCTATACCGTCGCCTGCTGAATGATCCAGCTTACGAAATGAATCCACGTGTATTCATCTTCGGTGCGAAGGCTGCACCAGGCTACGCATTGGCCAAGAACATTATCCGTGCGATCAATAAAATTGCCGAAAAGGTAAATGACGACTCGCGGATTAACGATAAGATTAAGGTGGTCTTCCCGCAAAACTATCGTGTCACCATGGCCGAGAAGATGATTCCAGCTGCGGACCTGTCTGAGCAGATTTCGACTGCGGGTAAGGAAGCTTCTGGCACAGGTAACATGAAACTATCGCTCAATGGTGCGCTGACGATCGGCACCCTCGATGGTGCGAATGTCGAGATCTGCGAAGAAGTCGGGGAGGAGAATATCTTTATTTTTGGACACACGGTCGATGAAGTCGAAGCATTGAAGGTTCAAGGGTATAATCCCTACGATTATTACAACAGTAATTGGGAGTTGAAGTCCGTGATCGATTGGTTGCGGTCCGACTACTTTACACCAGGAGAAAAAGATGCTTTTGCACCACTGTGCAGCAGCCTGCTAGAAGGAGGAGATCCATATCTCTGCTTGGCTGACTATGCGGACTACATTCGCGTTCAGGAAGAGGTGGATAAAGCATTTAGTGATAAGCAGCGTTGGGCTAAGATGGCGATCATTAACACTGCAAAGATGGGGAAGTTCTCATCTGACCGCACGATTGGCCAATACGCCGAACAGATCTGGAACTTGAAGCCAGTTAAAGTCGGTCAGTGAGCTAAACGCTTAAATGAATTTGCCGGGGGCGGTGCGCATCATGCATTTGTGTGGGACGTATCGCTCCCGGTTTTTTTGTGCCAGTTCGCTGGCTATTTTGGAGGGCAATACATTGCCGTGCGTAGAAGCGACACTCTTGTCGCTTTGTCTGAGCCTGAGTAAAGCGACCAGAGTGTCGCTTCTACTTTAACCTTCCTCAACCAATGTCGCATCTTTGATGATACGACAAAATTCCTTCTTAGTCAGCTGCTTGTGTGTGCCGTCCTTCGTGAACGGATCCTCCATCATTTTAAAGTCTACGCTGAGGCGCTCCAATTCAACAATGCGTATATAGCCAGTTTCGTTTTTCCAGATTTGTCCCTGTTTGAGTTTCATTGGTGCGTTTTGGATGTGCTTTGTGGGAGAGTCGAGATTTGTTTATTGTCCAGCTTGTGCGCGTTGCATCGCACGAGCGGCATCTTCGGGGCGGTTGAGCTTCCCGTATGCGAGTGAAAGATTATACCACGCGCGGCTGAAGCTAGGCTCGATGGCGACGGTTTCTTCTAAAAATCCGGCTGCGCTTTCGAGGTCTTTTCGCTCGGCTGCGAGCAGTCCCAGTGAATATGGGAAGGAAGGGTTTTTCGGTGCTAACTCCCAGCCCAGGTACAGTGTTTTTTGGGAGGCTTGATTGAGGCCTGCGCCGCTCAGTAAAATTGCGGCTTGATGATACATTTCTGGGTTGAGCTGATCCATCAGGATCGCGCGCTCGACATATTTCTCAGTGTCTGCACTGCGTCCTTCGCTATTGGCCTCATTTGCAAGCATCAGTAGGGTCTGTGGGCGATCGGTGTTGAATGCGTTATATTCCTCCCATTCTTGCTTGGCGACAGGATCGGGAATCGATTGGTTGGCGGCGATGCCACGCGCTGCTGCGATGCGGACGCTGCGTGAACTGTCGGCGAGCGTTTCAATTGCGGCATCGGCTTGCCCAGCACTACCTAGCATGCCGACTGCGCGGCTGCGGACCATCGGGTTGGCGTCGCTGAGCAGTGCTTTGAGCACGTTAACCACAGATTGATTGGGCAGGTAGTTGCCGAGCAGGCCAGTATAGGCAGCGCGCCAACCAGGCAGGTCTTCGTCTTTTAACAGCTCGAGTAGCTTTGGTAGGGCGCTTGGATCGAAGTTGTGAGCGGCTGCGATAATACGGGCACGCTTGCGCTGCCGGTGATCGACCATCTTCTCGCCGTACCATTTTTCAGACCATTCGACCGCCCAATCGACACTCTCGTCAGTGTGACATTTGTTGCAGGCGTTGGGGATGCCGAGCTCT
>JABJQI010000087.1 GCA_018663485.1 Opitutia bacterium | reverse complement strand
TCCAGGAAATCGAAACGATGCAGCTCCCTGTAGCTGGCATCGATCTGAACATGGGCTGCCCCGCCCCTAAGGTGTATAAAAAAAAGGTCGGCGGCGGTCTGCTGCGTGATCCAGCTAAAATAGATGGAATCCTCGGCTGCCTACGCGCCGCGATCAAGGGCAGGTTTACCGTCAAGATGCGCATTGGCTTCGACGGCGACGAACATTTCGATACCATCCTCGATCTAGTCGAAAAACACCACGTTGACCTACTCAGCCTCCACGCACGCACCGTCAAAGAAGCGTATCGCAGCGAAGTGCACTACGAATATATCAAACGTGCCGCCGGACGACTCACTTGCCCCGTGCTCGCTAATGGCAACGTGACTTCCGTAGCCAAAGGACAATGGGTGCTTGATGAAACAACAAGTGCGGGGCTGATGATCGGCCGCTCCTGTATCCGTAATCCGTGGATCTTTCGTCAACTGCGCGAGCATTTTGCTGGTCAACCCATTTGCCGCCCAAGCCTAGCCGATGTGCGCGATTACATCGAAGATCTATTTATCGCTACCAGCCATAAACAGCGCCACGAACTGAGCCACATAAATCATATGAAGAAGTTCCTTAACTTCGTCGGCCTCGGCGTCGATGAGGACGGGCAATTCCTACATGATATGCGTCGCACACGCTGCAAGGACGATCTCGACCGTGTTTGTGAGAAACACCTGATCGGCGGTGGCCGAGCCGAACAGCTCTTTCCCCAAGAGCCGATCAAAGGCCTGATCGCCCGGCCCAACTGCGAAACGCCGCAAGGCTGCGAACTGTAAGACTGCATCTCGCTCCTGCTCAATCGCGGGATAAAACCGCTCGCTTCAAACAACCGCAGCGACTCGGTTCAACCATCAGATTTAATATAGGCTGAACAATTTACGGCTCAACGCCGTTATTTCCAGCTAATGGTAAATCAAGCTATTCGCGATCATCCGCAGGAGAGTCACTCTGAGCCCATCTTGAAAGCCAGCGAGGCAATAAAGCTTGATGTCAAGCTATTTAACTTGAAGCACGGGCTCACAGGTCAATGAGATTCATTCGTAGCCATTTTTTCTTCTTCGAAATTCGTATAAAATAGGTTGCGCTGTCCGATCAACCTTGGCATCAAGCAAGATTCCTTTTTGTGCCCAAAACACTAACCAACAACAGATGAATATTCACGAGTATCAAGCAAAAGAGCTTCTTCACAACTACGGCGTCCCCGTCCCACGCGGATATTCGGCAACAAATGCTGAGGAAGTAGACACCGCCATCTCCCAGATTGAAGGCGATCTAATCGTCGTTAAATCCCAAATTCACGCAGGTGGACGCGGCAAGGGAACGTTCAACGATGGCTACCAAGGTGGGGTTAAGGTCGTCAAAAGTCGCGAAGCTGCACAAACAGCAGCCACGGCGATGCTCAATAACACACTGGTGACCGCGCAGACAGGCCCAGCTGGTCGCAAGGTACAGACACTCTACGTCACTGAAGGGTGCGACATTGCACATGAGTATTACCTCGCGATCGTGCTTGATCGTGACACCGCTCAAGCAGTCATCATCGCCTCGACCGAAGGAGGCATGGACATTGAGGCAGTCGCCGAGTCCACTCCAGAGAAGATCACTCGCGTCGCAGTTTCGCCTGCCACAGGCCTTCGCCCCTTCCATTGCCGTGAAGTTGCTTACGCACTTGGCTTCGAAGGCGATCAGGTCAAGCAACTCAGTAAACTCCTCAGCGGCACCTACAAAATGTTCTGGGAAAAGAACGCCGAGCTGGTAGAGATCAACCCACTGGTCACTACACCGGAAGGTCAAGTCGTCGCCCTCGACGCCAAAGTATCCTTCGATGGCAATGCGCTGTTCAAGCACCCTGACATCCAAGCACTCCGCGACTTGAACGAAGAAGACCCGAAAGAGATCGAAGCATCCAAGTTTGACCTAGCCTACATCGCACTGGACGGCAATATCGCCTGCCTCGTGAACGGCGCAGGACTTGCCATGGCAACGATGGACATCATCAAGACCTTCGGCGGCGAACCGGCCAACTTCCTCGATGTCGGCGGAGGTGCCAACGAAGAGAAGGTCACTGCAGCCTTCAAGATCATCCTCTCCGACCCGAATGTTAAAGGTATTTTAGTCAACATCTTCGGCGGCATTATGAAGTGCGACGTCATTGCACGCGGCATCGTTGCTGCTGCCAATAACATTGAGCTGAACGTGCCACTCGTCGTCC
>JABJQI010000085.1 GCA_018663485.1 Opitutia bacterium | reverse complement strand
GTCGGGCCATCTCCGCACGCGGGGCGTGCTCCGCCAAACTCTCTGGAGAGTTCTCACCTCTTCGCCGTTGCAATAAAAAGCCCCCAGTCGATTTGACTGAGGGCTTCAAAAAATGGAGCGAGCGAAGAGGTTCGAACTCTCGACATCCACCTTGGCAAGGTGGTGCTCTACCAATTGAGCTACGCTCGCTTCTCTGGAAGAATTTGCAGAGAATTCTAAATTCGCCGCTTCTGTCAATGAGTTTTTGAGAAAATTAAGGTAAAAATATGCTATTAAAAAAATGAACAGAGCTGCTCATTTTAAAAAAATGCAGATACTGCTAAATTCCTGACGATTTTTGTGGCTATTCTCAAATACAGTCATAGAAAAGGTATTTTAATTCAGGAAAATATACATATGGAAACAGGAATAGTAAAATGGTTCAGCTCTGAAAAGGGTTACGGCTTCATCACGCCAGACAATGGCGGAACGGATCTTTTCGTTCATCACTCAGAAATTCAGATGGATGGTTATGCCTCCCTCGACGAAGGCCAAAAGGTTACATTCGAAATCGGTTCAGGACAAAAAGGTCCCTGCGCTACGAATGTAAATGCCGCTTAATTTCGAACACATTGACGTTTTACAGCGTTAATTCCGAAAGCGCCTTAACGGGCGCTTTTTTTATGCCAACAGCGCACGGTACAATCCTAGTTTCCTCCGGATTCGTTAGGTCAATACCATGCGGTTTGGCACGATCAGCAACGATAACTGGCTTCAAATGGCACTTCACAAGCCGCCCACACAGCAAACCGACCGACTCACAATAAGTAGTGACTGCTCACTTAGCTCAATCTCTTAGCCGTCTTGTTTTAAAGCAACAGGACCTAAATGTGACATCCGAATCGAACGAGCGAACCTAGAATTTAATCTTGGCGGATTCAAGTGGCGCGTTCGCCAGTTTAACAATTCCCCAGATAATGAGCCCAAGCGATGAGATCGCAGCGATCACACTGAACACAAACCCCTTGACGATAAGTCCGACGAAGCGGCCAAAGCTGAATGGTGAGAACGAAAAGATTCGCGACTCCGCCCCTCCAGTTACATCAATCTTGACCTGCCCCGTTTTACTTAATTCGACATAGCCAATGCTCTGACGTGCGCGACCCATCGCGCTAAAGCTTGCATGTGGATCACTGACGAAATCGAGCGGAATTCCGCCCTGCTTGGTGATTTCGATCATTAAGCCATCTGGTAATTCGATGGGATTGTGATAAGTTCGACCATCATATACCGTCTTATAATCATGCCATAAATAATAGCGACCAGGGGTATCGACAAATGCAATGGCAGCACCGGGCACCTCAAATTCGAGAAGGTCGACACTATCGCGCACCAATGTTAGTACGATGACGAATGGCACGCAAATTGCCCCAATTCCAAATACGACCACTCCAGCAATGATTTGTTTAACACCTGCCCTCATCTGAATTGTTATCAACGTCGTTTCTTTGGCAGGCCTTTAGCATTATAAACGGCTTTCTTGCGCTTGTGAACTTTAGACTTAGCTCCACCCTTGGCACCGCCACCATGCTTGCCAGTTTGCAGCGTCTCGATCTGGTCGCGTAATATCGCTGCTTTTTCGAATTCAAGTTTTTGTGCAGCTTCGAGCATCTCGGACTCTAACTCAGCAATGACATGCACGACATCAACGTCGGCTGACTCCGCGACGAGTAAGTCCTGCGATTCACTCTCATCGTAACGTTTACCCGGCGTCTGTAGGCCATCATCTATACTACGAGTTACACCCACTGGAGTAATGCCGTGTTCAAGATTGTAAGCCACTTGCTTTTCTCGGCGAGCACTCGTTACTTCCAATGTCTGAACAATCGATTTGGTCATGACATCGGCATACAAAATAACACGTCCCTTTTCGTGACGCGCGGCACGGCCAGCGGTCTGAATCAGACTCGTTGCACTGCGTAAAAAACCCTCCTTGTCGGCATCGAGAATCGCCACCAGCGCAACTTCTGGCAAGTCGAGCCCTTCACGCAGGAGATTGACTCCTACCAAGACATCAAACTCTCCCAGTCTCAAGCGACGCAGAATCTCAACCCGTTCAATTGCATCGATATCCGAATGCAGGTATTCCACATTTAAGCCCACTTCACGCAGATAATCACTCAAATCTTCCGACATACGCTTGGTCAAAGTCGTCGCCAGCGTGCGTTCGCCCTGCTCGGTTGCCTTGCGCACTTCGCCAATAAAATCTTCCACCTGTCCCTTGATCGGGCGGATCTCCAGCATTGGATCAACCAAGCCCGTCGGACGAATCACCTGCTCAGCAATAACCGAGGAAACTTCTAACTCATGCGCTGCGGGGGTGGCGGACACATAGATCGTTTGATCAGTGATCGACTCAAACTCGGCAAAGGTTTGTGGACGATTATCCATCGCCGATGGCAAGCGGAAGCCATACTCAACCAAGCGCTCTTTGCGCGCGCGGTCGCCATTATACATAGCGCGCACCTGGGGTAAGGTGGCGTGACTCTCATCAATAAAGAGCAAAAAATCATCTGAAAAGAAATCGACCAAGCAAAACGGCCGCTCACCTGGTTTCCGACCAGAGAGGTAACGGGAGTAATTCTCAATCCCAGTGCAGAACCCCATCTCCTGCAGCAACTCGATATCGTATTCGGTGCGCATCCGAATACGTTGCGCCTCCAATAAAAGATTCTGTGATTCGAACCATGCAATCCGTTCTTCGAGCTCTGCACGTATCTGCGGTACCGCACCTTCAATCTTGTCTTTAGGCGTGGCGTACTGGGTAGCCGGATACAGATTAAAGAGTTTCAAGATGCCGCCCGTCGCACCAGTCAATGGGTCGAGCTCCCGTATGCTCTCGACTTCATCACCCCAAAACTCAACACGAATCGCAGTCTCCATATAAGCAGGGAAAATATCCACGACATCACCACGCACTCGGAATTTACCACAGGTAAAAGCGACATCATTACGTTCATACAGCACTTCGACTAAGCGTTCCAAAAAATCGTCGCGCGAAACCTCCAGTCCCGCACTGAGTGGAATCATCATCTCTTTAAAGTCTTCGGGCGATCCAAGCCCGTAAATACAAGAGACGCTGGCGATCACAATCACATCGTTGCGACTGATCAACGACGACGACGCAGCAATACGCAGGCGCTCGATTTCCTCATTAATCGAAGAGTCCTTCTCAATATAGGTATCTGTTTGCGGAATATAGGCCTCGGGCTGATAGTAGTCATAGAAACTGACAAAATACTCGACCGCATTATCTGGGAAAAATGCTTTAAACTCTGAGTAAAGCTGCGCGGCCAGAGTCTTGTTGTGCGAGAGAATTAATGCTGGGCGCTGCAACTGCTGGATCATGTTCGCCATGGTGAATGTCTTGCCTGATCCCGTCACACCGAGTAGCGTCTGGCGCTTGTTGCCCGCGCGCACGGAATCCACCAAGGCCTTAATAGCCTGCGGCTGATCGCCCTGCGGAGAATATTCACTACTGAGTTTGAAATCCACGAGGCCAGAAAAGCGCAGGAACCCTAAGTGCGCAAGCCGAAGCGCTCGAATCCAAGCTTTGGCAATCGACAAAGCTGCAGCGCACTCCATAAATCAGTGCCGTGAAGCCTAGTAACAAAGCGATTGTATTTTTTGATGGCGACTGCGGCCTATGCAGTGTCTCTGTTCGTTTCTTAATCAAGCGCGATAGCCGCCAGCACTTGTATTTCGCGCCACTGCAAGGGGTCACCGCGCAGGCCATCCTGCCACAGCAATACCGCGAATCACTGCGTACCATGGTCTACCAACGTGTGAGTGCCGACGGTCAACCCACGCTGCTGGTCCGCTCCGAAGCAGTGCTGCTGGCATTGATTGATACGCGCAGTGGCTGGCGTCATCTCGCACAAATTGCCCGCCTGCTACCCCTGAGCCTGCGCGATTGGGGCTATGACCGGAT
>JABJQI010000112.1 GCA_018663485.1 Opitutia bacterium | reverse complement strand
CGCCTCGAAGGCACCAACGTCGAAGCTGGTAAGAAGATCCTCCGCGAAAGCGGCATCGCACTAACCCCAGCCGACAGCCTTGTCCAAGCTGCTGAAATCATCACTAGCCAAGTCGCCAGCGCCTAAGTGCACTGAAACGATAACTTTTAATATAAGATCCAATGAGTATTCTCGTTAACAAAGATACACGTCTCGTCGTTCAGGGGCTTACCGGCAAAACTGCCACCTTCCACACTCTACAATGCATTGATTATGGAACGAATGTCGTCGCTGGAGTCACACCCGGCAAAGGCGGTCAGCTGTGGGAAGGCAAAGTACCTGTCCTCAATACGGTTTCCGAAGCAGTAAAGCAATACGGAGCCAACGTTTCTGTTATTTATGTCCCGCCGCCGTTCGCGGCCGACTCAATCCTCGAAGCGATTGCAGCCGAGGTCCCTCTCGTCATCTGCATCACCGAAGGTGTTCCAGTTCGCGACATGGCAGAAGTGAGCAAAGCACTCGATGCCAGCAACGGCAAGACACGCCTGATCGGGCCCAATTGCCCCGGTATCATTACACCTGGCGAATGCAAGATCGGCATCATGCCGGGCTACATTCATAAGCCAGGTCGCGTCGGTGTGGTCTCTCGCTCCGGCACATTGACTTACGAAGCCGTCTACCAGCTTACACAGCGCGGTCACGGTCAATCGACATGCATCGGTATCGGAGGTGACCCAATTAATGGCACCTCTCAACTCGATGCAGTACGCTTGCTGAATGAAGACCCTGACACTGATGCGATCATCATGATCGGCGAAATTGGTGGTAGTGCCGAAGAAGAAGCCTGCGCCTACATCAAGGAGCACGTCACCAAGCCCGTCGCTGGATTCATTGCAGGTGCCTCCGCACCCAAGGGCCGCACGATGGGCCACGCAGGTGCAATCGTTTCTGCAAATGGTTCTGGTACTGCCGAAGCGAAATTTGCAGCGATGCAAGATGCCGGTGTCTCGATCGCCCGCAACCCATCGGAAATCGCCGACGCCTTGCTAAAGATCTACAAGGGCTAATTTCGGCGCTATCGGATCAATGCTTTCAAAAGCCGCCCGTTGCCTCGTGCACAGGCGGCTTTTTCGTGCCCACCTACCCACCCTCCTCACACGACGGAAGTCACAATAAGACAGTCTTCCGGAAAAAATGATCCCACCATGAATTTCCCTGTAACTTATTTGCTCCTCGACCCATATACATCATGGCGCGTGTCTCCATCTGGAAATTTAGTCAGCCATTCACCCACATTGAATAAAATTGACAAGACGGCCGAAAAAAACACCAACTATTTCCCTGCTCTACCCCAGCGAGACTGCAAACCAGAAAGGTTCGAACCATGCGTTTACCAACCAAAATACTTCTCAAAACCGGAGCCTATTTATTACTAACTATCTTGCTGCCGAGCAGCGCGTCCGCCAGGATTTTCACCAATTTGGCAGGCAAAACGATTGAAGCCGACCTAGTCTCGATGCACCGAGACCAGGTCACCTTTCGGCGGACTGTAGATCGGAAAGTAGTCACCGTCGCACTCAACCAATTTTCGGCCAAAGACCGCAGTTACATTCTTGCCCAAAAAGAGCTAGGCCTGCTCAGCGCGACGTCCTACAAGCAAACGCAGCCAGATGTTGCTCGTGTGGCCAAACGCCAAGACCACTTCGGCGCCAGCGAGCAGATCGACAAGTTTCTCGCTAAATACTGGAAGGTACAAGGCGTCGAGCCCGCCCCGATCACTGACGATGCCACCTACCTACGTCGAGCGTATCTCAAAATCATTGGCCGCATCCCCAGCTACGCTGAGGCAGTCCACTTCCTCAATGACAGTAGCCCACACAAGCGATCCGAACTCGTGGACAAGCTCCTAGAATCCCCTGGCTACGTCAGCCACAACTTCAACCTCTGGGCTGATATTCTTCGCGCCAAAACCACTGGCCGCGAAGGCAGCCGCTACGGCGGCGTTTACTACATCCCCTGGCTCAAAGATCAAATCCGCCGCAACGTGCACTACGACGAATTTGTCCAGTCACTTCTGACCGCCAAAGGCTACCCATGGGACAATCCGGCAGTCGCTTACTACCTGCGCGACTTTGGTATGCCGTTGGACAACATGTCCATGACCGCTCAAGTCTTTCTCGGCACCCAACTGCAATGCGCACAATGCCACGACCACCCCACCGACGTGTGGAGTCAAAAAGACTTTTACGAACTCGCAGCCTATAGCTATGGCCTAAAAACTGGTGTCAACATCAACGCCGACAACCCAAAGCTCAAAGAGGTCGCTCGACGCCTTCGCGAGGCCGCTAAAAAACAGAACAAAGGCAAGCTACCAGGCAACCAAAAGCCCTCGCCCGTGAGTGCAGGCCGTGAATTCCTAGATCCCCTCCGATGGGGCGTCGTACATACCGAACGCCCGCTCAAACTACCGCACGACTATCAATACGACGACGCTAAGCCAAACGAGAACGTCGCCCCCAAGGTGCTCTTCGGTCATCAATCCGACGCCAAGCTGCACGACTCCACCGACCGCGTCGACAGCTACGTCGACTGGCTCATCGATAAGAACAACGAACGCTTCACCCTCGTCATCGCCAACCGCATGTGGAAGCACGTCATGGGTAAAGGCCTCATCGAGCCGGTCGACGAACTCACTGACGAATCCGTTGCCGATGCCCCAAAGCTCATGGCATACCTCGAGTCCATGATGATAGCGCTCGACTACGACCTAAAGCAATACCTGCGCGTTCTGTACAACACGGAGTATTTCCAACGCCAAGCCGTAATAGATAACCCCGACTTGCCCGACGACTACCACCTCGAAGGCCCGATCTTCCAACGCATGAGCTCCGAGCAAATTTGGGACTCCATCGCCACGCTGATGACGCCTGACATTGATCAAATCCTCAACACCAGGTACAAGGGCAACAACGGCGGCATCCAATACGCGACGGGCCAGAAACCCGCAGCTGCCGTGTATCTTGACGAATGGTCCCCGCAAAAGATCACCAGCCACATCACCAAGATGAGCGACGTTTATGCAGCCTATTTCACAGCGCGTACAACATTCTCCAAAGCCAATCAAGACCCCGCACTGAAGGGCACACCGGAGCTCACCAAAATCCGCAAGGAATTAAACGAATCAAAGAAAGCCTGGAACCAAATGCTCAACCCTGACCTCAGCGAATCAGACGCTGGTGCATCTATGGGGATGACCATGATGGCCGCCAACTTCTCCAGCGAGAAAGGCAAACACAACAAGGCTGACGATAGATGGATCAAAGGCATCCGCCGCGCTTCCGAGCTGCAATCTCCACAAAGCAACGGCCACCTGCTCGAAGTCTTCGGCCAATCCGACCGTATGCTGATCGAGAATAGCGACGAAAAGAGCAACATCCTACAAGCCCTCTTTCTAATGAACTCCAGCCAAACCAATTGGCTACTCGCGCAACGATCTGCTCCAGTATTGGAAGCACGCCTAGCGAAGACCCCCGAAGCCAAACTCGAAACACTCTATCTCGGATTCTTAGCACGAAAACCCTCGGAAGCCGAAATGAAAGCCCTTCTACCTTACTTTAAAGAAGACCCCGAGAAGGCCCGCCAACGCATCATTTGGGCGATGCTCAACACCCAGCAATTTCTGTTCATCCAGTAATCACAAACTCCCTCGCACTATGTATGACGAACTAAACAAACTGGACGAACTCTCGCGCCGTAAATTCATCCAATACTCGGCTAAGGCACTGCTCGGCGTCGGTCTATCTGCGAGCACGACTCCGCTATGGGCCGGGCAAAGCATCAATAAGCCGACCGCGCGCAACGTTATTTACATCTACCTAAGCGGCGGCATGAGCCACATCGACACCTTCGACCCCAAGGCACGTTGGAAAGATCAAGGTCCAGTGCAAACAATCGACACCAACATCGCCGGCATTCAGATTAGCGAATACTTGCCCAGCCTAGCACGACGCATGGACAAAATCGCGATCATCCGGTCGATGAATTCGACTCAAGGTGCACATGAACCAGGCAATTACTTCATGCACACCAGCTACGCGCAGCGCGGCACCATTAAACACCCCGGGCTTGGCGCATGGCTCAACAGCATGTCAGGCAAGACCAATTCCACACTTCCCGGCAATGTCCGCATCGGCGGCAGTAATAACGCCACCGGCGGCGCAGGCTTTCTCGATTCGAAATACGAGCCACTCCACCTTGCCAGCCCCGACGACGGGCTGCCCTACGTCGATCGCCACCAAAGTGTCGACGAAGCCGAACTACGCGAACGCCTAGCACTCGCGCAAATGATGGATCTCTCCTTTCATAAAAAGTATCCTGCCAAGCAAGTGCGCGCCTATGGCGATGTCTACGAACAGGCAATCAAGCTGATGAACAGTAAAGACCTCGCCGCTTTCGACCTTAGCCAAGAGCCGAAGCTCACACGCGATGTTTACGGCGATTCTCGCTTCGGCAAAAGTTGCCTACTCGCGCGTCGACTCGTCGAGCACGGCGTGCGCTTTGTCGAACTCACCCTTGGCGGTTGGGATACACACAACGACAATCACGATCAAGTCGCCGGACTCACTAGCCCACTCGATCAATCTGTCTCCGCTCTACTCGACGACCTCCACTACCGCGGTCTCCTCGACGAGACGCTCGTCGTGATCGGCACCGAGTTTGGTCGATCCCCCGAAATCAACAGCAACGCCGGCCGAAATCACCACCCTTCCGCCTTTAGCTGCGTGCTAGCTGGCGGCGGTATCAAAGGTGGTCAAGTTTACGGCTCGACCGACGCCAGTGGCCACTCCGTCGCCGACAACGGCGTCAGCGTGCCAGACTTCAACGCGACCATCGCCTACGCCCTCGGCTTGCCGATTGATAAAGTAGTGCACTCCCCTAGTGGCCGCCCCTTCCGCGTAGCCGATAAAGGTCGCCCCATCACCGCACTGTTTTAGAAAGAGGAGTTAGAATTCAGGAGTCAGCAGTTAGCGTCTCTCCTAATCTTAATCCTATTCTTAATCTTAATCCCACTTCACGCCTCTAGCATGCCCGATTTCTTGATCCCCTTTGGCCCTTTTCACATGGTCATACTTCATTTGCCGATCGGAGCACTCACAGCGATCTGGTTTCTAGAATTTCTACTCGAAAAAAACGACGACAAACATAAGAACCAAGCCACCGGCTTGCTGCACTTGTTACTAATGATATCTTGCGGCCTAACCGTCGTACTTGGCCTCAGCTACGAAGAGTTCGGCCAATACGGCGACGAAATCGAACAACACAGATTCTGGGG
>JABJQI010000116.1 GCA_018663485.1 Opitutia bacterium | reverse complement strand
TAGAGTGGGAACTTACTGGTAACATGCCATGAGACCGAGCCGTCGGGATTCGCCACCAGCTCAACACGGCGGGGGATCGGTTCGCCGCTGTCGATGACTTGTGCGTCATCTTTGGCGTAGTGCGCAATCATGTAGCTGGGGAAGAAATCAAAGTCGGTCTTGCCGATCAACTCGTCCTCCGATTTGAGACCGAGCTTTTCGAGTTGCAAGTCATTGGCTCCGATAAAGCGCCCCTCGCGGTCTTTCATAAAAAAATAGACGTCACCGAGCGCTGAAAAAAGCGCGAGAATACTACTCGGGTTAAGGTTTTGATGCAGCGGTAAGGGATCTGATTTCATGGCTTGATGGTTGCACTTTCAGTGTAATGCTGAAAATATACACAAATATGCGGAATATTTCCAAGGCTTAAACGTGTTCCGTATGGTATCTTCTTAAGTCTACCTTATGCGATTCGGCCTCAATACCTTTCTTGTCAGCTCCGGTTTTACCGATGCCGACCTACCTCTATTGCAAACATTCAAATCCTACGGAGCGGATGTCATTGAACTCGCGATCGTCGAGCCTGCTGCGGTTTCGGTGCCTGCGTTGATCGATGCCTTAGCTTCGTCAGGGCTGGAGGAGCCGATTGTCTGTGGCGCGTTTTGCCCTGGTCGTGATTTACGAGGAACTGAAGCGGAACAACTCGCTTGTGTGCAATACATCTCCGAGCTCATTCAACTTGCGCCGCAGCTTGGTTCCACGGTGGTCTGTGGGCCGATGTATTCGGAAACGGGTCGTGCGGGGCGTCATACGCCGGAAGAGCGCGAGCAGCAATTAGCGCAAATCGCGTCGCATTTGAAGCCGCTGTGTCAGCAGGCCGAAGACGCGGGGGTGATCTTGGCGATGGAGCCGCTCAACCGTTTTGAGACGGATTGCATCAATACTTTAGAGCAAGCTGTGGATTTGATCGAACGTGTGGGCAGTCCCGCCTTGAAAATACACATCGATACCTTCCATATGAATATCGAGGAGGACGACTCGGCTGCAGCCATCCTTAAATACGGCCAGCATATCGGCCATGTGCATGCCAGCGCGAGTCACCGCGGCCTGCTCGGGCAGGATCAAGTGGACTGGGACGGTGTGCTCTCTGCCTTACAGACGATCGGCTACGACGGCGACATCGTGATTGAAAGCTTCTCTGAAGATAATGAAGTGATCGCCCGTGCAGCCGCGATCTGGCGTCCTTTATATGACAGTCCGCAGCAACTGTCGGTCGAGGGCCTAGAATTTCTCAAAAATAGTTGGAAACAACTTTGCTCCAAGCACTGTCAACCTGCATAGTTACTATGAAAACCAGTCATACCCTTAAAATTCTATCCTGCCTGCTCCTTTGCCTGTGCGGCGTCCAAGCGGTGTCTGCTGGCACGGCCAAGGAAATCATCTTTCTAGCTGGCAAAAAGAGCCACGGCTATGGGGCGCATGAGCACCGCGCTGGCTCTATGTTGCTGGCTCGCTGCCTTAATGAGAGCGGCCTCGATGTGACCGCCAGCGTTGTGACCAATGGCGCATGGCCGGAAATGACTGAGTTCGACAAGGCGCCCGATGCGATTGTGATGTATTGCGATGGCGGTAAGGGGCATATCGCGAAGGAGCATCAGGATAAGATCCAGGCATGGGTGGACGATGGTGTGGGTGTGGCTTGTCTGCATTATGGCGTAGAAGTTGAGCCCGCTGTTTTAGGTCAAACCTTCCTCGATTGGATCGGTGGCTATTTTGCAATCGGTTGGTCGGTGAACCCGCATTGGGACGCGAGCTTTGCCGAGTTTCCCGAGCACCCAATTACCAACGGCGTGCAGCCGTTTACGATCCGTGACGAGTGGTATTACCATATGCGTTTCCAGCCAGACATGGAGGGCGTCACGCCGATCCTTTCAGCGTTGCCTCCAATCAGCACGCTTACTTCGCGTGCCAAAGACAAGAACCGCGGTAGCAATCCGGCTGTCATGGCCGCCGTCAGCGCGGGTGAAAAACAACACGTCGCCTGGGCTTACGAACGTTCCAACGGCGGGCGTGGTTTCGGGTTTACTGGCGGACACTTTCACAAGAACTGGCAGCAGGACGATTTTCGAAAGACCGTGCTCAATGCACTGGTATGGACCGCCAAGGGCGATGTTCCGGCTGACGGCGTGCCGTCGCGCACTCCGACTGATGCCGAGCTAGAGCTCAACCAAGACTATCCCGAGCGAAAACCTAAGAAATAGAATTTAACTCAAATCAAAAATACAAAAAAACCGATGACACGTTACCTTAAAACAATTGTTCTGCTAGGAGCCGCTTGCATGATCGCAAGCCCTGCTGTCGCTAAACCTACTCCAGCACCTGCCATTAAGGCACTATTGATCACCGGCGGTTGCTGCCATGATTACGATAATCAGCGCGAGTTGATCCCTGCTGCGGTTGACATACACTCGAAACAAAAAGTGGAGTGGACCATTTTACACCAGCGCACCAAGGCAGGAAATGCGTTGTTGGAATTCTATAAGAACCCGCATTGGGCCAAAGGCTTCGATGTCGTGGTGCACAACGAGTGCTTTGCTAACATCGGCGATGTCGATTACATTGCTGGCATCCTACAGCCACACATTGATGGCGTGCCAGCGGTGCTAGTCCACTGCTCGATGCACTGCTACCGCACGGGGCCGACTAAAGAAGACTGGTTCAAGTTTTGCGGTGTGCACTCGCCTGGTCACGGACCGAAGCATCCTTTTGAAGTGCAGATCACGGCACCTGAGCACGAAATTATGAAGGGCATGAGTAATTGGACGACGCCTACTGGTGAACTCTATTTTATCAATAAAGCCTATCCGACGATGACACCGTTGGCTGAGTCGAAATCGGAAAAGACTGGTGAGATGCACACCAACATCTGGGTCAATGAATTCGGCCCGAACAAGACTCGCGTGTTTGCCACTACAATCGGCCATCACAACGAGACGATGCTACAGGATCAATACATGGAAATGATCACCCGTGGGCTCTTGTGGGCAGCCGGTCAGCCTGTCGCTGAAAATATTAACTCCACTAAAAAATAGCAGCTCCGCTGAACCCCACACAATGAACAATTTTACACGTCGCGATTTCGTTAAAGCTGCAGCACTTTCTGCCGCAGCAGTTTCTACATTCAATATTCTCGGTGCGCAGACCGTCAACGGCATTGGAACTCAAAAAATAAAGCTGGGGCTCATCGGTTGTGGTGGCCGCGGAAAAGGAGCCGCTGGGCAGTTTTTACAGGCATGTCAAATTCTTGGCATTGAGGTCGAGATCGTTGCAGTTGCAGATGCTTTTCCTGACCGTGTGCAGGGAGCGCTTGCACAGTTTAAGGTCGATGCCTCCCGCGGCCACTCTGGCTATGAGGCATATCGTAAGGTCACCGAGTCGGATGCCGAGTTTGTCATTATGGCGACCCCGCCGAACTTCCGTCCGCGTCACTTGGAAGCCTGTGTCGAAGCGGGTAAGCACTGCTTTATCGAGAAGCCCGTCGCGGTTGATCCAGTCGGCGCGCGTAAAGTGATCGCACTCGGAGAAATCGCGAAGGCGAAAGGCCTGACGATCGTTGCGGGCACGCAGCGTCGCTATGATGCCAAGTATCAAACAGCGAAGGCACAAATCGATGCCGGCGCGATTGGCGAAATTGTCGGTGGTGTGGTTTCTTGGAACGGTCAAGTGCCGTGGATTTCGTCCCGTAAGGATGGCCAAAGCGATGCGCACTATATGACGCGCAACTGGCTGAATTTTACAGAACTATCGGGCGATCATATCGTCGAGCAACACGTCCACCAGTTGGACGTTGCCAATTGGTTCATCGGCCGCACGCCAGTTTCGTTCAATGGCATGGGCGGACGCGCGCGTCGTGAAACAGGTAACCAGTTTGATTTCTTCAGTGTGGATATGGACTACGGGGATGGCGTGCACATCCACAGCCAGTGTCGTCAGATCGCAGGTTGTTATAATCGGGTGGGCGAGAGCTTCCGAGGCACCGAAGGGAAAACCGTTGGCACTAAAGTGATGGGCAAAGATGTTTCGGTTCCGACCATTAAGTTGGAGGGCGCTAGCATGATTCAAGAGCATGTTGAGTTGATCAAAAGTGCACGTGGTTCGGGCACTCCGCTCAATTGCGCACAAGCCGTCGCCGAAGCCACACTTTGCGCGATTGGTGGCCGTATGTCTGCTTATACTGGGCAATTGGTCCGTTGGGTGGATCTGACCAAAAATGAAAAATCTCCATTCTATGCCATGCAATTGACTCCGAACCCAATCGATTTCGAACGCGGCACAGTCGTCATGCCGGTGGAAGCACCGTCGATCCCGGGCAAAGAAATCAAGTTTCGTAATCGATAATTGAATACATGAATCCTTTCGCCGCCTCACTGCTCGCTGTCGTGGCACTCGCCACGTCGGCGATTGCCACTGACAAACCTAACATTATCATCTTCCTAGTCGATGACATGGGAGTGATGGATACGTCAGTGCCGTTTCTCACAGATGACGCTGGAGAGCCTGTGGTGTATCCGCTCAACGAGTGGTATCGCACGCCGAGCATGGCGCGTCTTGCCGCGCAGGGCACTCGCTTTAGCACCTTCTATGCGCAGAGTGTGTGTTCGCCGACTCGCGCGACAGTCATGACGGGGCAAAATGCCACACGTCATGGCACCACGCAGTGGATTCGGCCCGAAGGGAATAATCGCGGTAAGTTTGGGCCGGAGGCGTGGAATTGGACGGGCTTGAAAAAAGGCGACGTCACTTTGCCGCATGTTCTCAAAAGCGCAGGCTATCGCACCCTGTTTCTTGGAAAGGCGCACTTCGGCCCATTGGACTCTGAAGGCTCCGATCCGTTGAACCTTGGCTTTGATGTGAATATCGGCGGCGCATGCTGGGGCCGTCCGAAGAGCTACTACGCGAGCGATCATTATGGGAACCATCCCAAGTATGGGAAGAAGGTTACACATAATGTGCCGCATCTGGAGGCATACTACGATACCGATACGTTCTTGACGGAGGCTCTGACCTTAGAAGCCAACAAGGAGATCACACAATCGGTTGAGGCCGATGAGCCGTTCTTTCTGTTGATGTCGCACTATGCCTTGCATTCACCGTTTCATTCGGATCCACGTTTTGCGCCAAATTACGTGGATTCTGATAAGTCAAAGCATGCCAAAGCGTTTGCGACCTTGGTCGAGGGCATGGACAAATCACTCGGCGATATCATGGATCATCTGGATACGCTCGGCGTTGCAGAGAATACATTGATCTTCTTCTGGGGCGACAATGGCAGCGATGCGCCACTTGGGGGCACGCATACGGTCGCGAGTTCGGCTCCGCTGCTCGGTAAGAAGGCCACGCACTACGAAGGCGGCATGCGCGTGCCCTTTATCGCGGCTTGGGCAAAACCGAATGCATCGAATCCAGAGCAGCAACGCCTACCGATTGCGCAAGGCACGATTCAGACCCAGCTCGGCACGATCATGGATCTGTATCCGACGATTCTGGAAATCGCCGGTGCGACCAATCCAGCAGAGCATATCTACGATGGTTACGGCTTGAGCAAACTGCTTTGCGGTCAAAGCGATGAGGCTCATCCCGATGTTTTTTTAATGCACTTCCCGCACGACCATCGCAGCAAGTATTTTACCAGCTATCGTAATGGCGACTGGAAGCTTGTCTACCATTACTATCCGAAAATGAACAAGCAGAGCTCGCACTATGAGCTGTTTAATTTGAAGGATGACTTTGCCGAGTCGCAAAATATCGCCCAGCAGAATCCGGAAAAACTTTACGCAATGGTGCAAGCCATGGTCGCTCAGCTAGAAGCCGAGGAGGCCTTGTATCCAGTCGATGCCGATGGCAACGAACTGCGCCCGATACTCCCATAAGTTTAACTAAAATTCATCACCTCAAAAATCATGAAAAAGAAATCATTGTCACAGACCACCGCGACGCGTCGCGACTTTATGCAAAAAAGTGCCCTCGCAGGCGCCGGGCTTTTACTCATGCCCTCGGGCTCATTGTTCGGCGCAGGCGCTGCTAGCAACCGGCTCAACATCGCGCTCATCGGTGCCTCTGGCCGCGCACGCGCACACTATGGCACGCTCAAGGGGGAGAACGTCGTCGCAGTCTGTGATGTGAACGAAAACAATCTGCCAGACGCGATGCAGCATTTTCCGAAAGCCAAGGTCTATCAGGACTGGCGTAAATGCCTCGATCATCCCGGTATTGATGCGGTGCTCTGTTGTACGCCAGATCATCATCATGCGTTCATTGCGAACTGGGCGCTAAATCGTGATCTACACATCTACATGGAAAAGCCGCTGGCCATTACGGTCAATGAAGCGCGGACTGTGCGTGAGACCTATCTGACCAAGCAGGGCAAGCTCGCGACGCAGGTGGGTATGCAGCGCCACGCTAATGATAATTTTGCACGTCTGCGTGAGATGATTCACGACGGTGCGATTGGCAATGTGAAGGATGTCCACGTATGGGGAAATCGCCAAATCCCACGCCCGGGCTATCTGCCCGGTGGCAGTGCCGTGCCTTCGACATTGAACTGGGACCTCTGGCTCGGCCCCTCGCCAGAGCATCCATTTAATCCAGAGTATGTGTCGCGTAATAACGGCTCCAATTGCTTGAACTGGAATATGTATTGGGATTTCGGTATCGGCCAGATGGGCGATATGGGCAGTCATACCATGGACCTTGCTTGGAATGTGCTCGACGCTAAGCTGCCGACTTCAATTAAGTCGAGTTCACCGGAGCCATTTAACCCGGGCGTCACACCAGTGAATCTGACATGCTCGTATAAATTTCCTGCGAACGATTGGCGTGGTGAGACACGAGTCACTTGGTATCAAGGCGGCGCGATGCCAAAGTCGCCGTCCAGTTGGGTCGATATCAACAAGATCGGGCATGGCGCGCTGTTTAAGGGCGACAAGGGCTTCGTGATTGCTGACTTCCAAAACCGCTTGTTGTATCCATCCGGGAAACAGCCGGATCTGACCTATTACAAGCCACGCAGCAAAGCTGAGATCACGCCGCCGCTAGGGAACTTTCAAGTGCAGTGGACCAAAGCTTGTAAGAGTAACAATCCGGCCGACACCGCTTGTAACTTCGAATACAGCGCCAACATGATCGAGACCATGTGCCTCGGCCTCGCTGGCTTCCGTGCGGGTGGCGAGTTGAAATACGACGGTGCCAAGGGGGTGGTGACCAATAACGCCGCGGCCAACCAATACCTGACCAAGCCGTATCGTGCAGGTTGGACGATGAATGGCTAAGTTTTTTCCAGAGTATGGGGCACGAACTGTGCCCCATACTCTGACTTATTTAACCAAATTCATCACCTCAAAAGATTATGGAGAAAACATCATTATCACAGAACCCCGTGACACGTCGCGACTTCATGCAGAAAAGTGCCCTTGCCGGTGCTGGACTGTTACTGATGCCCTCCGGCTCACTCTTCGGAGCGGGTGCTGCCAGTAACCGGTTGAACATTGCACTGATCGGTGCATGGGGCCGTGCGAGTCAGCACTATAGTGCCCTGAGCAACGAGAACATCGTCGTTGTTTGCGACGTGAATAAGCAGAATCTGGCGAAAGGAATGGCTCAGTTTCCGAATGCGACCCCCTACGAAGATTGGCGCAAGGCGCTCGACCATCCCGGACTCGACGCGGTACTTTGTTGCACCACCGACCATACGCATGCTTTTGTGGCTAACTGGGCGATGAACCGCGACCTGCACGTCTATCTGGAAAAGCCCATCGCGATTACCGTGAATGAAGCCCGCACGCTGCGAGAAACCTATCTGACAAAGAAGGGCAAGCTCGCCACCCAGGTGGGCACGCAACGACACGCCAACCCTAATTTTAACCGTCTGAGAGAGATGATTCACGACGGCGCAGTTGGGAAGCTCAAGGAGGTGCATGTGTGGAGCCGACATGCGAGCGCCAAGAGCGGTTATTTACCTGC
>JABJQI010000104.1 GCA_018663485.1 Opitutia bacterium | reverse complement strand
TTGGAACTCCCACTGACCCTTAGCCACTTCAGCATTGATGCCTTCATGGTTGATGCCTGCGTCAAGGCAGATGTCGAGGTGCTCTTCAACGATTGCACGAGCGATCTCGCCGACAGAAGAGTAGCCTGCGCCACAGTAGTAATCACCTTGTGGTGCTGGGAAGCCTTCCTGAGGCCAGCCGAGTGCGCGGCCGTCTTGGAGGAGGAAGTATTCTTGCTCAAGACCGACCCAGCGGCCTTTGTCTTCGGCGATGGTCGCACGCGCATTGGATGGGTGTGGAGTGCCATCTGGGTTCATGACTTCACACATTACGAGGAATGCGTTCTTACGAGTGCTGTCAGGGTAGCATGCGACTGGCTTTAGGATACAGTCAGAGCTGCTGCCTTCGGCTTGTTGAGTCGAGCTGCCGTCGAAGCCCCAAAGAGGGCAGTCGTCGAGCGACCATGTGCTAACATCGCCATCTTTGACGCATGTCTTGCCACGAATGTTTGCGACGGGTGTATAACCGTCGAGCCAGAGGTATTCTAGTTTGATTTTAGCCATAATAATTTGTGAATCAGTTATCTTTGAATTGTCTAATTAAGCAGTTTTTAAAATGAGTAAACAACTTGAACTCAATTTAGAGATGCAAATTTAGCAAAATGCGTGCCAGACAAGGCATCGCAAGTTTTTTTGGCCACGATTTAATAAATCTGAGCAGAATTCCGACGAGTTCTTGCCAAATCGAAGGTAAAAGTCTCATATTTCACGATTATATGCATGAGGCTAAAAATACTGCGCGGGCAGTCGTTCATATCGGTTATGATGGCCGTGTGCATAAGACGTTTAAGGGGCCACAGGCTCGTGAGCGCTATGAAAACGAAGTACGCGTGTTGGATTTCCTGCAGAAGCATGGTTGCGCCTTTGTGCCTCAAATCATAGCGAAAGAAGATGATGGGCTGTATTTGGTGACGAGTAATTGTGGTAAGCTCGTCGATCATGTGAGTGACGAAAAGAGGAAGCGGATTTTTACGGAGCTGGAGCAATACGGCGTACGCCATGATGATGCGGAGGTGCGAAACATCACATACAATACGCAGCTCGGCCGTTTTTGTGTGATTGATTTCGAATTTGCGACCATTCTTGAACCGGGCTATCCGCCTTCGCCGAAGATGCAGTCGAATCCAAATCGTGATGAGTGGACAGCTTAGTATGGCAGAAGAGATAGCAGATTCGGCAGAGACAGTGCGGTGGTTTGGCCAGACGGATGTTGGGCGTTTTCGCAAGCACAACCAAGATTCCTTTCTTTTGTTGGCGGTGGACGGCGAAGGCGTGAAGCGACTCGGTAAATACGGCGAAGCGGACCTCAAGGCGAACGATTTTATTTTTGCCGTTAGCGACGGTATGGGTGGCGCCAAGGCGGGCGATTTTGCCAGTCGGATCGCGATCGATAAGATCACCCAGCTATTCCCGCAGAGTTTTCGCACGGCGGCTGCGGGAATCGAAATCGGCTTTCAGGATCTTTTAGGTGAGTTGTTTGACCAGATCCATGCCGAACTTACGCATCTGGGATTTAGTTATGAAGAGCTGCAAGGTATGGGCGCTACCTTGAGTCTGTGTTGGGTGCGCCCAGGATGGCTCTATTTCGCGCATGTGGGTGATAGTCGTATTTACCATTTGCCCAAGGCGGGCGGGATTAATCAAGTGAGCCACGATCACACGCATGTTGGATGGTTACAGCGTGATGGGCAATTGACTGAGAAGGCGGCACGTAGCCATGCTGGGCGTAATGCCCTGCAACAAGTGCTTGGCGGCAAAAACCAGAAACTCAGTCCGCATTTTGGTGCGATCGGCTATGAGTCGGGTGATCGTTTTTTAATTTGCTCCGATGGCTTGGTCGAAGGCTTGTTTGACCGTGGAATGGAGCGGATCATTCGTAATCCTGCGCCACACCTTACAGGCACGCCCGCCGAAATGCTGGTGACCGAAGCGGTGCAGACTGACGGTAAGGACAATACCACAGCGGTGGTGTTTGAGATGGCGTAAAGCGAAGCGTGCTCGTTTGACAATTTCTAAAAGCCTACGCAATCTCAACCCCCGTCGCACCACTTTTTCGGTCTTTGGCGATGAGCATATAGATCGACGGGAGAAAAAGCAGTGTAAACAGCGTTCCGATTGCCATGCCACCGACGAGCACGAGGCCGATCGAATTACGTGCTTCAGCGCCTGCACCCGTGACCAATGTCAGCGGGAAGTGTCCTGCTACAGTGGCAACAGTGGTCATTAAAATTGGGCGAAGTCGCACTTCGCTGGCTTCTTGAATCGCATCGAGCTTTGCTTTGCCTTCGCGCTGTAGTTGATTGGCGAATTCGACGATTAAAATACCGTTCTTGGCGACTAGGCCAACGAGTGTGACCAGACCGACTTGTGAGTAGATATTTAGGGTTGTCGTCCAGCCATCAGTCCAGAAGGGCACGTTCGGGCTGAGCATTTTCAGAAAGGTAAAGATCAATGCACCAAACATTGCCAGTGGCACCGAGCCGAGCAAAATAATAAAGGGGTCGCGGAAGCTGTTAAATTGTGCGGCAAGCACCATGAAGATTAACACCAGCGCGAGGCAGAATGCGGGCAGGAATTTATTGCCCTCGGTGCGCAGTTGACGTGATTCGCCGTCGTAGTCGACCCGATAGCCATCTGGCAAGATTTCGGCGGCGGTGTCTTCGAGAAACTGAAGACCTTGGTCGAGAGGTCCCATATATACGCCGCTCATTTTTACGGCGTTAAATTGCTGGAAGCGATTGAGCGAGCGGGGCTGCACACTGTCTTCGAGCGTGGCGACGGTGCTGAGCTGGATCAGCTTATCTTCCGGGCCTTTGATATAGATGTCTTGCAGTTGATCGGCATTCAGGCGTCCGGCCCGTTTGATTTGCGGGATCACTTTATAGCTGCGCCCGTCGATGTTGAAGCGATTCACATAACCGCCGCCGATGAGTGCACCGAGGTCGGCACCGATTGCGCGTTGATCGAGTCCTAGCGAGCTTACCAGGTCATGATCAATTACAAATTGAGTCTGTGGTTGGTCGATCTTGGTGTCGATAATTGGTGGAAAAGCGAAGCGGCCACTGGCAATTGCTTTGTCGTGAATTTGTCGCACAAATGTTAGGATTTCTTTGGGTTCCGCAGTGGAAGCGACAATGAAGTCGACCGGAAAGTCGCTGCCGCCAGGTAGCGCAGCAGGGGTGACGGGGAATATTCGAACTCCAGAAATCGCACCGAGTCCCATTTGGGCTTCGGGTACAATGTCGAAGACCGTGCGTTGGCGCTCACTCCACGGAGAGAGAATCATGCCACTGAATCCACCATTGGGGTAGGTCAACTGAAAGCTGTAGGCGGTTTCTGGGAAGCTAAAAAATACGTCGTTGGCTTTTTCAGTAAAACGAGAGGTTTCTTCGATCGCATAGTTGGCAGGCGCATCGACGATGCCAAAAATTACGCCTTGGTCTTCGGTCGGGGCGAGTTCTTTGGGTGAGAGCACGAACATCGGCAGGCACATCAGTGTGAGTACGCCCCAACAGCAGTAAATAACCCAACGAGTTTGCAGGCTAGTTCGTAAGATGCCGCCATAGGTTTTTCTCAAACGGTCAAAACCATCATTAATGATCAGTGCAAGACCAGTATGTTCACCGCTCTTGAGGAGCTTGGACGAAATCATCGGACTGAGTGTGAGGGCTACAATGGTTGATATAATCACAGCGCCGCACAGCGTCAGTGCAAACTCACGGAACAGCGATCCAGTGAGTCCGCCTTGGAAGGCAATCGGCAGGTAGACTGCGACCAGTACGAGTGTCGTGGCAATAACTGGCCCGATCAGTTCGCGCACGCCAAGGAGTGCTGATTCGATCGGTTTCATCCCAGCTTCGAGGTGGCGTTCAATGTTTTCCACCACAATAATGGCATCGTCTACGACGATACCGACTGAAAGCACGACTGCCAGCAATGTGAGTAAATTGATCGAGAAGCCGAACAACTGCATCAGAAAGACCGCGCCGATCAGTGAGATTGGAATGGTGATGATCGGCACCAGTACGGTGCGAATTCGACCCATGAAGCAGAAGATAACCACCATCACGATGATCAAGGTTTCGGCGAGTGTTTTGATGACTTCAAAGATCGACTCTTCAATATAGATGGTTGAGTCGTAGCCGATATTGGCTTCTATGCCTTCGGGGAGCTCACCTTTAATTACCTCGAGTTCGGCGCGCACGGCCTTGATCACGTCGACGGTGTTGTCGTTGGGTAGCACGTGCATGCCGATGAAGACCGCCTGCTTGCCGGAGAAGCGCACTTCAGAGCTATAGTCATCGCCGCCGAGTTCGACTTCGGCGATGTCTTTGATCCGCACTATGGTGTCACCCTGATTCAGGACCGCGAGTTGCTCAAATTCTTCGACGGAATTGAGGTCAGTATTTGTGGTCAGATTGACGGTGACGAGGTTGCCCTTGGTCTGCCCGACTGCGGATAGGTAGTTGTTGGAGGCAAGGGCTTCGCGAACTTGTGCGGGGTAGATGCCGAGGGCGGCCATGCGTGCTGGGTCGAGCCAAATACGCATCGCGAAGGTGCGCCCGCCGAGTATCTCGGCTTCTTGCACGCCTTTGATCGATGTGAGGCGAGGCTGGATGACACGCACCAGATAGTCGGTGATTTCGTTGGCTTCAAGTATGTCGGATGCGAAGGAAAGGTAGGCCGAGGCGCGTTCGCTCTCTGCCGATTCGACGGTGATAATTGGCACTTCCGCTTCGGGGGGCAGATCGCCGCGAACTTGGTCGACTTTTGAGCTGATTTCGGCGAGGGCTTTAGTCGAATCAAAGTTGAGTTCTAGGCGCACCGTGATGGTGGACATGCCAAGTAAACTTTGTGAGGCGATGTAGTTGATGCCGTCTGCGGAGGCGATCGCTCGCTCTAGCGGGGTGGTGATGAAACCGCGTACAAGGTCGGCATCGGCACCGGTATAAACCGTGGTGATCGTGACCTTGGCGTTTTCATTGCGCGGGTACTGTCTCACCGTAAGCGAGGAAATCGCCTGTAGGCCGGCAATCACGATGACCATGCTGACCACGATCGCTAGTACAGGGCGCTTGATAAATATATCGGTAAAGACTGTCTTCATAGCTGACTCAAAATGTGGGTCGTTATAGTAACGTAGCCGATTAAGAATTTTTTGGATTTGGTGCGAGTTGCGGAGTGGGAGCCAACTCGCTATTAATAGTGATCGGCATACCGTTGCTTAGTTTGAAGGCACCAGCTGAGACGATCTCGTCGCCTTCTTGGAGCCCTTTTAATATGCTGACAAAATCACCGCTGCGCTTACCGATACGAATAAACGACTGCTTTACGATGGTCGTCTCTAGGCCAGACACTTCGTCGGTGGCGGTGGCCACTTTGAAAATTGAATTCCCATATGGCGCATAGACGATCGAAGTGGCTGGTACGACCAGCACGTCATTTTTATTAGGTAAGATGACGGTGACTTTGACGAATAGGCCTGGGCGAAGACGTTCATCTTGGTTTTTTAGCGTTCCTTGAAGTTTGACAGTGCGAGTCACTGGGTCGATCTGCGGGCTAATTGCCGTGACACTACCTTCGAATGTTTGCTCGGGATAGACGTCGCTCTGAAGTGCCACTTTCATACCAGTCGCAACTCGAGCAATGGCTTTCTGTGGAAGCGTGAAGTTGACGAAGACCTTATCGTAGGATTGCAGAGTAACGATGGGAGCGCCGGGTGCGAGATACTGACCGATGTTGATCTGACGTATGCCCAGTTGACCGCTGAAAGGAGCACGGATGGTCTTGCGCTCAATGGTCGCTTCTAGGTTTTTCATTTGTGCGTTGGCTTTGTCAAAGTTAGCTTGTGCGCGATCCAACTGTGATTGAGCGATCGAGTCTGTGCTGCGCAAGCGTTTGGCACGAAGCAATTCAATCTCAGCGAGGTCTGCGGTGGCCTTATTAGAGATCAGTAGTGCCGATTCGACTGTAATATCCAGTTGAACCAGAACCGTGCCCGCATCGACATCTTGACCGTTTTTAAAATTAATCGCACTCACCACGCCAGCGACTTCTGCATCGAGGCGTACGCCTTTGTCGGGCTCGATTGAGCCGATCGCTTGGACGCTATCGACCCAAGATTGGCGTTCCGCTATGAAGGTCGAGACGCTTTCGGGCATCGGCCCCATCAGTTTGCCAGCAGCTACCATCGCTTCGAATGAGAGCTTCTTGGTGCCGACAAGGAATACGAGGACGAGAATGAGAGCCCCAAATATGCAAATTCCAAAGAGTTTTTTCTTAATCATGATACGCAGTTTTTCAGTGTGATGCCGTTGTTTTTAGCAATTTGTGCCGTATTAGGAAGTCAATTGAGGTAAAGACAAACCCTTGTTTGAATTTTGCTTAAAACAGGTACTTTAAGGGTAAATGCAGTGGATGTAAGAAAATTGAAAAAACCGGTTGACGAGTGCCTAACGCGAACACTTAATGCCGCCTTTCTAAGTATGGCCGGATAGCTCAGTCGGTAGAGCAGAGGACTGAAAATCCTTGTGTCCCCAGTTCGATTCTGGGTCCGGCCACCACTTGAAGAAGCCCTAGGCTGTAGCCGCTTAGGGCTTTTTTGTGGGTGGTCGTCCCGATTGCGTTGCAATCCCGCGCTACCGCGCTCGCGAATCGTTGATTGTTTGGGCTACGCCCTGCACGCAAGTGCGCGCACTTAGTCTGGGCCCGGGCACCACTTGAAAAAGCCCTTAGGTATTAACTGCTTAAGGGCTTTTTTGTGCTTAATTGTCGGTTAGTGGCGCAGTTTCGATTAAAACCACAGATTGTTTCATCTTAGGGGCAACGGGTCCCTGATTATGGGCTTGTTTGAACCATTGCACTCTGCGAGTATAATAAACCGCGATCGGAGTGTGGGCGACTCGCCCTCGCTCCTTTACCCTTTTTCACTAATTGGCGATGCACCTTGTTTGGGGAGGTCGTTCCGATTACTGGGGATTCTTCCGCATTGCAACAGGGGAGGGACCGACTCCGCGCGAACCGCAGCTAAATAAGTTTAGAGGCAACGCGGACGATACCGAGGACGTCCCTCTCGATTTGCTGTTGCTCGTCACCAGCTCTTATATCTGCCGACTTCCAAATCTTAGCTGAGTCTCACCAGTGTCTAGCTTATCAGCGAGGGTGGGACTTTTTTTACGGCTAGCAACGTGATTAGTCGAGACTGTTGATCTTAATAGCCTGGATACTTTGGGATATTTGCTAGGGTCAGGTGTTGATCGAGTGGCACCAGTAGGTTCTTTGCTTTGTTCATTTGATCGACAAGTGCTTGGGCCTCTTGGATCATCTGAGGAGTGAGGCCTTGTGTGCCTGAAATGTTTTGCTTGGCATTGTTGGCTGGAGACGAGTCTAGTGTGGCTGACTGTAACAAGAGTGCAATACCTGCGACCTTGTTTACTGGCACGCCATCGCCGCGTATATAAAGCATGCCTAAATTGCCGATCGCCATTGGGTCGCCTTGCGCGGCTGCCTGTCGATACCACTCATTCGCTTCGGCGAAATTAACCTCTGTGCCACGGCCATTTTCATAGAGCACTCCTAGATTAAATTGCGCGGCTGAGCTACCCTTCAACGAGGCTTTTCGATACCATGACAGCGCTTCCTCTAGATCCTTTACCACTCCGATGCCATTTTCATGCATCAGGGCCACATTGAATTGAGAATCGAGATGTCCTTCATTCGCCGCAGCTAAAAATTCGGTGTAGGCCAGCGGCAGGTTGTTGGCGGTATAGGCTTCGAGTCCGGCCACGAAATGCGCAGGCAGAGGCTGGTCTTCGATGCGCTGCGCCTGTGTGCTAGTCGTGGCAATACAAGAGCCAAGCAGGCATGTGCTGAGCGCGAGGAATATAGATTTGAATGGTTTCATTTATGTTTTTAAGGTGGTGTGGTCTGTTAGGTCCTTGGCGTGGCGTGCGGATCTGGGCCGAATATTAAAAATGCTAGGTTGGACTGTAGGCTTTGCCAGATTTAAATCGATGTGGTTCACGTCTGTCTTACACCTGCAAAGTTCTGCGCCACTGGACCTCCAGCAAAGCCGCGTTTTGTGTGGCGAGGCAATGACCGAGGTGAGATGAACGATTGATTCGCACAGAGGCGCTGAGGACTTTTGACGTGTTACCGATGTCCTGAGGGAATTTGTTGCCTACGTCCTCGGATTATACCGATGCCGTTCTATTTGGCATGGCAAATAGAGCTATAAACTTAAAAAATTTTACTAACAAAACAAACCATTCTTACTTGTGGAGCGAGAGAAGGGGGTAGACGCAAAATAAGGATTCCTGGCAGTTCCGTTATTCCGCGATCGACTTCAATTCCAGTGGTACGATTTTGACGATGCTGTGCTCTTTGGCTTGTTGTATCGAAAGTTCGAATACGATTTGGAGGTCGTTGAGCGCTTCGGGGTCGACTAGTGTTTGCTCAATCGTCCAGCTTGTGCGATCGTCCGATTCAGTGATCTTGGTGTTGGCCTTGTTGCGGGCTTCGGGGTCGAGGCGGATCCATTCGTGGCCTTCGTAGTAGGCGTCCATTGTTTTGCCTAGCTCGGTGTATTTCCACTTGGCTTCGGGGTACATCTGGTCGAGCTCGAAGGTTTCGTCGATTTCCTGATATTCTTTATTGGCCAACATGCGCAGGAAGCGGAATACCTCGTTGCGGACCAGGCGGGTGAAGGCTTCGCGGTCGCGGGTGATGTCAGTCGGGCCTTTCGGCGCGAGCTGAGATTCGTCGGTGTTGGGCTTGTAGTCCGGGTCTTTGAGCGTCTCCCATTCGTCGAGCAGGCTGGAGTCGGTAATCCGCAGCAGCGTCTCGATGTAGGTGATCACTTCATCGACGGCTTCGGTCTTGAAGGCCGGTGGGATGGTGTTGCTCAGCACGCGGTAAACGTTGGTCAGGTGGCGCAGCAGCAGGCCTTCGGCGCGCATCAGTCCGTAACTCTTGATGTAGTCGGAGAAGCTGCTGTAACGCTCAAACATCTCGCGGGCGATGGACTTGGGCTTGATGTTTTCAGTGCCTACCCAAGGGTGCTCGGCAGCGAATATGTTAAAGGTCTCGTAGATGAATTCGCCCTCAGGCTTGAGATATTCGATCTTTTCGAGTTCTTCCATGCGCTGGTCGTATTCGACACCGGTGGCCTTCATCTCGACAAATTTTTCGCTCTTCAATTTGTCGACTTGTTTGCGTAGTATGATGTCGGGATTTTCGAGAATCGATTCGACTAAGCTGAGTAGTTTGAGCTCGTATTCGGGCGCTGTGGTGTCGAGCAGGCCGAGCGTGTCGATGCAGTAGAGCGCGAGGGTTTGATTGAGCGAAAAGTCGTCTTGTAGGTCGACGTTAATTCGTAGCTTTCGCTCAGCGCCTTTAGGTTGGATCTCGATAATGCTGCGGTCGACCAGTGCGCGAAACAGCTGGAAGGATTGCTTGCGCATAGTCTTCTTGGAGCCGTCGTTGTTGTGGCAGTCGTTGATCAGCGCGCGCATGGCTGCGCAGCCGTCGCCCTTGCGGCCGAGGACGTTGAGCAACATACCGTGCGATACTTTGAAGCTGGATTTGAGTGGCTCGGCGGGAGCGGTTTGTAGGCGGGTGAAGGTTTGCTCGTCCCAGTGCACGAAGCCGCGCTCGGGGGGCTTGCGCTTGACCAGCTTCTTTTTCTTTTTCGGGTCGCCTGCGGCTTTGGCTTCGAGGCGCTTATTCTCGATCACATGCTCGGGTGCCATCGAGACGACATAGCCGTGGTCGTCGAAGCCTTTGCGGCCTGCGCGTCCACTGATTTGGTGGAAGTCGCGGGCGGTGAGGATGCCGGTTTTGACGCCGCCATATTTACAGAGCTGGGTGAAGAGCACGGTGCGGATCGGCACGTTGACGCCGACGCCGAGGGTATCGGTGCCGCAAATCACTTTGAGCATGCCTTTCTGAGCGAGCTTCTCGATCAGCACTCGATACTTGGGCAGCAAACCCGCGTGGTGTAGGCCGATGCCGCTACGCAGCAGCTTTTTGATCTCTTTGCCAAAGGGGCTAGTGAAGGCGACGTCCTGTAGCTCTTTGGTGATCAGTACTTTTTCCTCTTTGCTGCAGACGTTGAGGCTGAGGATGCTTTGCGCGGTCTCGGACGCGGAGCGTTGCGTGAAGTGGACGATGTAGACGGGGAACTTTTTGGCCGCTTGCAGTTTTTCCAGTGTTTCGGTCAGGGTGTCTTCGGCGTAAGTGAATTCGAGCGGTACGGGGCGCTCGGTGCTGAAGACGGTGACGCACTCGTTGCCAGTGACGCGCTCGAGTTCGCGCTCAAAGAAGCGTGTTTCGCCGAGGGTGGCTGAGATCAGTAGGAAGCGTGACTGTGGCAGTGTGAGCAGGGGGGCTTGCCACGCGCCGCCGCGTTCGAGGTCGGAATAGTAGTGGAATTCGTCCATGATGACGTCGTGAACTTTCGCCTGGTCGCCATCGCGTAGGGCGATGTTGGCGAGGATCTCGGCGGTGCAGCACAGGATCGGAGCGCCGCGGTTGACGGAGGCGTCGCCAGTCATCATACCGACATTCTCGGGGCCGAAGTCGCGGCAGAGCGAGAGGAACTTTTCGTTGACCAGCGCCTTGATCGGGCAGGTGTAGACGGATTGGCGACCTTGTGAGGCGGAGAGGAAATGGAGTGCGGCGGCGACCAAGGATTTGCCTGAACCAGTGGGGGTGTTGAGAATGACGTTCTTGCCTGAAAAGAGTTCGAGGATGGCTTCCTCTTGTGTGGGGTAGAGCTCGATGTTCTTGGCCAGTGCATACTCAAGGAAGTGCTCCATGAGGGCATCGGGATCGGTAACGGTGGTGAGCGGCTTGAGCGGGAAATCCATTTGGGAAGAAGGTGTAGGGCTGAGAGCGGAGGGCGGAGACTTGAGGGCTGAGAGCTTAGGAGCATTTGGGTTCAGCGGTGGAGTGCAAGTGTGGGTTGTAGCGACGTTGCTATAAAAAAATAGGGTCTGAGGTATGGCATTGGTTCGGCCTGCGACGAGTACTGGCGCTACGGTTGAACTTTGTGTAGATTAGTTTCGTCTTTCAGTTGATTGTTGCAGCGCTCGAAAGTGGTTTCAATGTCGGTTCGATTGGGTAAGGTGGGATGCATGACTGATGCGAAGACTTTGTGTGCCTGCGGGAGAGGTGCGGACTATGCCGATTGCTGTGAGCCGTTTCATGCTGGCAGGGAGATGGCTGCAACCGCCGAGGCTTTGATGCGTTCTCGCTACTGCGCTTATGTGCGTGGGCAGATCGATTACTTAGTGGGCACGACCTTGCCTGCAGTGCGCACGACGGACTTGTGGGTGAATTATAAATCCGTTGCCGACTCGATTCAGTGGATCGGCTTGGAAGTGATGAGCGCCTCGCAGGGCGGCGCGGAGAACAAAACCGGCAAGGTCGAATTTAAGGCGAGTTATATTCAGGATGGTGAGCAGGCGATTCATCACGAGCGGTCGCGCTTTCGTCGCAGCGCTGGTAACTGGTATTATGTGGATGGCGTGATGGAGGAGGGCTGAGGGTTGAGAAAGATCCGCGTGAGGCGTAGCATTTTGGGCGAGAAAGCTGACCTGGTGCTATTTCAATGCTTGCTGAGAAATAGATTTGCCTAGCCCTCTTCGTAGGTTTCATGATTTTTAATTATCTTAAGTTTATGAAATTACCTCTAAAAAGCATCTTCGTCGTGGCTTTATTGATTCGCTGACTACCG
>JABJQI010000134.1 GCA_018663485.1 Opitutia bacterium | reverse complement strand
GAAGTTTGATCAGAGTCTGGCATAGCGGTTTTTATCGGAGTTGGGCTGTTTTCAGCGCAAGCGACCAAGCCGAACAGGCTGGCGAGGCACAGGTAACTTGTATGGGCGAAGTGAGAGAGTATTTTTTGGCGCATGAGGACGAGAGCGGCGTCGCTTGAGATCTATTCCAGATGGCTTTAAACTTACAGTGAGATCACATCTGGGATCTGCGTGACGCGCTGGTAGATCGCGATCACTTCATTACTGGAGTTCATCTGCATCTCCATCGTATAAGCAGTGAAGCGCCCGCTGGAAGACTCCTTGGCACGGACCGGATCATCGGCAAATAGTGCGAGCACGGTCTCGGTGTGGGCTTTGGGTACGATGAATTTAAACGGATAGAGGCAGGGCCATTCGTAGCTGGCATCCAGCGAAGAGCGAAATGAGTCGAGCGATTTTTGATCAGATGTATCGGGCATAATGACCACACTGTGGAGGTATTTGAAGATTTGTCAAAAGTACGCTATGACACTGCGGGTGTTTTTATCGGCGGCAATCGATGCAGTGCATCATGCGGATCAGTTAGACGCGGAATTCCCCGTACCTTTATTTTACAAACGTTGTCGTTTGGATGACTGTGGCATCGATCCTTTGCGAAATACTGACGGCGCCATGCCTTCGATTCGCTTAAAGACCACTGCCATGCGCTCGGGATCATTAAAGCCGCAGAGTTCGGAGATCATCGATATGGGGTGGTTGGTATCAGCGAGCAGCTGTTTTGCGCGGGTGATTCTGAGCTGGCAAAGCATTTCCCAGGGAGTGCAGTGATAGTATTCTCGAAATTTCTTTTCCAGACCGCGGCGAGCGATCCGCAATTCTGCGCATAGGCTGGCGACTGTAATGGGATCTTGGATACGTTCAGAAAGATAAGACATAACGCGCCGCAACAGCGGATCTTCAACCGCGAGGTGATTCGCGGAATGGCGCAATACAACTCCCCCCGATGGCACCCGAACGGGTTCAGTCGGAGGCGCCTCACCTGCGAGTAAAGCGCGCAGGGCCTCGCCGACCGCTTCGCCGATCGTGTCCCATGGAATCGACACACTGGAAAGCATCGGGTAGCTTAATCCGCACACCAGTGCATCATTGTTGGCACCGATCACGGCGACTTCTTGCGGCACCCGAATCCCCATTCCTCGACAGGCCCCGCACAGGAATCGTCCGAGTGGATCATGCACCGCAAAGATGCCAACCGGCTTTGGTAGCGATTCCAGCCATGCACGCAGTGCGGGGCGGGGCTGTGCAAAATCTTCACTGTAACGTGCCTGTTTAAATGTAGCTTCTTGATGGATCGAAAATGCCACCTGATCGCCCAGCTCGCGACGAAACCCTTCGATGCGTTGGTCGGAGTAGGGAGTCAAATTACCGAGGCATGCGAAGCTACGGTAGCCGGCCTGCGCAAAGGCACGCGCCGCCTCAGCACCGACCTGCCAATCGTCGACATCGATACTGGTGACTCCTGGGTAGTGCTCGTCGGTATCGGCAATGACGGTGGGCAGTCGTAGTTCCAGCAGTGCCTCGGTTACCTCAGGTAGCCATTCGGTGATCAGTGCGCTGGGCTTTAGTTCAGTTAACAAATCGCGCAGTTCATCAATCGGGCGGTGAATACTAACAATGCGAAAGTCATGCTGGCGACGAACGAATGGTATCAACGACGGCGTTAAGCGCCGCAGAAATACCTCCGTCATTACAATCGCTATTTGTTTTGCCATGCATTGGTTAAATACCAGCAGATGGCGCATATCAACAGAATATATGCGCAATATACGGTTTAAGCTGGGTGTACTTTAGGCTATACTGCGGGCTTTATTATTACACATTCAAAGTAAAAACCGACAAAACCATGCACTATTTCGACTGCGACAAAATTCAATTTGAGGGCACATCTTCTAAGAACCCCTTGGCGTTTAAACATTATAACCCGAGCGAACTCGTTGACGGCAAGTCGATGAAGGATCACCTGCGCTTTGCGGCTCCCTACTGGCACGTGATGCGTAATGAGTTGGCCGACCCCTTCGGTGGTGGCACTGCGCAAATGCCTTGGGATGACGGCAGCAATTCGGTGGATAACGCCCTTGCACGCGTCGATGTTTTCTTTGAATTTCTCG
>JABJQI010000207.1 GCA_018663485.1 Opitutia bacterium | reverse complement strand
ATGGCTGATACTGCCGGTCTGCGCACCAAGACCAAGGTCGATAGCCCAGTGGAGTTCTTCTCTAGTGTGCGCACGCAGCATGCGATGGAAGCGTCCGATGTCGTGTTTTTGATTATTGATGCGGTCGATGGTGTGACCAAGCAAGATCAAGCCCTTGCCGGTGCCGTGCTCGATGCCGGTCGTGCGTTGGTGGTCGTGGTCAACAAGTGGGATCTGATTATTCAGCAATGGGAGCGCGAACCGATCGAAGGTTTCCGTTCGCTCAAGCACTTCCTTGAGTCTTATGAGAAGTCACTGCGCAAAGAGATGTTCTTCCTGCCCGATCCGCCGGTGCTGTTCGTTTCTGCTGAGACGGGCTTCCGGATTGAGTCGATGCTTGAAACTGCCGCGGCCATCTCTGCCACGCTCGATCTGAAGATCCCGACCGGCAAGCTTAACAGCCTGATGGAGTCGCTGTTTGAAGCGCGTTCGCCCAAGGTGGTCGGCACTAAGCGTTTCAAAGTTTTCTATGCAACGCAGACCGGTTCGCGGCCAATGCGTATCCGCTTTTTCTGCAACCGTATTGAACGTTTGGATCCTGCGTATCGTCGTTATTTGGAAAAAGCGATCATCCACGAGTTCCGCCTCAGTGGTTGCCCGGTGCGTTTCGATCTCGTCGGCAAAGAGCGTCGCTACGAAGACGAGGAGGGTTCCGCAGAGCATGCGCACCGCCAGAGTGATGATCTACAGCGTAAGGCGCGTATTCGTCAGATGGGTCCAGATGCTGCGAAGATTGATAAGAAGCACCCCGAGCGCCGCGCACGAATCACGCAGAATAAGGCCGCACACAATCGGAGCGGCAAGAACAGGGACAGCAGAACCAGAAAGTAGCCTTCGATCCTAGGACTCTTCGGTCGCTGCGTTTATCATACCCTTAGTGCTGTCGCTGCGTTTATCATACCCTTAGTGCTGTCGCTGCGTTTATATTTTCAACCAGCCAGTGCCGCACTCAAGTGTGGCGCTTTTTTTTTTGCGGGTGGAGCTAGGCCCTCCCATAGTCTTGTGGTGCCATTTTATATGTTTATGCGCATGCAAATGTTGGAGGGCAACGCTCCGTCGTTGCCATGCGTCGGTTGCAGATGCCTTAAGGATCGGTGGCAACGACGGAGCGTTGCCCTCCACCGTTGCCATGCGTCGGTTGCAGATGCCTTTAGGATAGGTGGCAGATGCCCTTAAGATCGGTGGCAACGACGGAGCGTTGCCCTCCACCTATTAAGCCTAGGTTATGTCAATGCCGCACTCGTTAGCTGCGGCGTTGCGCGCGGACTCTCCCAGGAGCCGACCCGACGTGCCAGTCATCACGAGCTGCCGTTGTTTGATCGTGGTTAAGGGCTTGCTGCTGCACTTCGAGCTAGCTGAGCAGCTCGGCGGCGATGCCGTAGCGCAGGTTGTAGAACGAGTGCGTTACGCGGTCGCGGTCGGCGTACTCGAGCACGCTATCGATGGTGATCAATGCGGCCGGGATAATGTCGGCCCGCGCGGCGGGGAGGTGCGGCACTGCCATGCGCTCATGGAGTGGCAGGGCCATCAGCAACGCTTTGAGCTCGGAGATCTCCTGTTTGTGCAATACCGGACAGCGCTGTTCGATGGTCTGCTCGTTTTGTGCGGCCAGCACGGCGCGGGTGACGGTCAACGCACCGCCAGTGACGATGAGCGGCGCGGCGTTTGGCTCGAAGCTGAAGCCGCTGGCTTGCAATGCCTCATTGACATGGGCGGCGATGCGGGCTGCGGTTTCGGTAGACAGCGCGGCATCACGATCGGCGATGAACTTCTCAGTTAGGCGCACTGCGCCGAGCTGCAGGGACAGTGCTTGCTCGATCTGGCCGTGAGCAAAGCGGATCAGTTCGAGGCTGCCGCCGCCGAGGTCCATTTGTATGAAGTTGTGGATGCCGGCGATCTGTGGGTCGCAGCGGAGCCCCTTACCGATGTAGGTCGCTTCTTCAGCGCCAGACAGTGTTTGTATTTCGATGCCAGTCGCCTCATTGACCAGTTCGATAAACTGGATGGCATTGGTCGCGTCACGCACCGCGCTGGTGGCAACGATACGCAAGGTCTTCGGCTGGTAGCCTTGTGCGAGGCGGGCGAGCTCGGTGATGGTTCGGCAGCCAGCAGCCATCGCGGCTTCTGTTAGGTTGGGCAGCGCCTGGCTGATGCCGGTGCTGATACGCGTCTCAATGGTCTCGGCAAAAATGGTTGCGACGCTGCTGGGCGCCGTGCCGCTGCGAGCGACGAGTAGCTTGATGGAATTACTGCCAACATCGATGACGGCGACTGTTTCGGGGCTAGACATTGCACCGAGCAAATCTCCTGGCGCAGCAGGGTCAAGCTTGGGCCGTGGCTTTGAGCTGATCAGCTGCGCCGGTTTCTTGAGCCATTGCACTCTACGAGTATAATAAACCGCGATAGGAGTGTGGGCGACTCGCCCACATTGATCCTGTGTTACTGCAAAAGGAGGGCGGGTCGCCCTCCCTTCTTTAATCCATCCCCGATAATTGAGCATGAACCTATTTGGGTGAGCTATTTATGCGCGTTGTCGTGTTGTTTCTTATTGGGCCGTGTCGGATGTAACTTGCTGAGCAAGCTGCGAGTGAGGGCCTCTTCGAGGCTTAATTTGTGAAGCTTAGCTAGACATTCTAGTCTTTTTGCAGAGATAATAGTCTCTTTTTGAATGCTAATAGTTACTTTGGGCATAATTGAGTAAGAGGCCTGTGGTCCACGACTTTTTATCCGTGAACAGTGTTACATCGATTAATTACTCTGCGGTCAAATTCAAACTTCACATTTTGGTGCATTCAGGGCGATGTGTCGGTAAGGTGATTAAGTCACTGACGTGTGGTTCATGGTACTTTGGGGTGGTGGTCTCCGAGTTTGATCAGGCGCTGCCGCGCATTTTTTTGCGCCCGAAACGCCTGCTTTTTTAAGTCAGTTATGTCACCTAATTTGCTTCCTAGGCTGCTGCCATTTTTCGCTGGTCCGCTAATGCTAAGGAGTCGCTGTTGGGGTGGAAGTACGCCGCTGTTCTCGGTGGCGTTGGCTATATTCTAGCTGTCGACGTGCATTGCCGATGGCGCTTTACGGTGCAATTATCGCCTTCTGGGGTAATATTATCATTGATATGAGATATTATCTCTAACGGCATGAATATCAATAATTAATGGCTTGATTTTTGTACTTTATTTGGTACTTTTAATGTATGAATTCAGGTTTAGACACCAAAGAAATTGTTAGTTGGCTAAAAGCCGCTGGGCGCGACCGCTTCTGGTTGGCTGAGAGCTGTGGTGTGCAAAAGCGCACGGTCGATAATTGGCTCTCGTCGAGTCGTGCAATCCCTCGTAAAGCTGAGCTGATTATCAAAACTTTAATGGCGTCGAAGTTTAGTTCCCCAGATGCTATTGCGGAAGTCGCGCACAGCGTAGAGTTACATTTTTCTGAAAAAGAATTTGAATCCATTTGCGACATCGCACGGGTACTTAAGTTGTCTCCAGTGCAGTGGGTGGAAACGGAGGTTCTCAAGGTCATTCATTCTGAGCCATATAGAGTTTTACGCGCGCTCAGTTCGCGCGAAGGGGAATAGATTAAACGTTTGCTTCAACTTGATTGTAAATGGACTTACGGACCGTTCTATGCGTAACAGTACAAATGCCTGATCTAAGCTTGCGGCGTGGGTGCCGCTGAAGAATTATCAATCCCGAGTCGACGCAGCTATTCGTCTGTTGTGATCCAGCAGCGTTCTCGCCAGCCGAGCTTACAGCCAAAAAGCTGTAGTTTTTTTGGTGGCGCTTGCTGCGTAAAGTGCCCAGTTCTTATTCAAGCGTAAGCAACGCATGCATGCGCAACGGTGCTTGGCGATTGAGCTCACCCTTGCAGATCTATGCCGTTTGGCAGCACGTGGTTAAATGGGGTTGCAATGCTCAGCGAGTCAGATGAGAAGGGTGCATGTTTTACGACGAGGTAAAGGTCAATTTTAAGGCAGGTAATGGTGGCGACGGCTGCTTTAGCTTTCGGCGCGGTAAATACGAACCGAAAGGCGGGCCTGACGGCGGTAATGGCGGTCGCGGTGGCGCGGTGTACATCATTGCGGATACCAATGTTGCGGATTTAACGGATTATCACTACAAGCCAGGCTGGAAAGCCAAGAATGGCGAACCAGGTCGCGGTAGTGACCAGCACGGCGCGAACGGTGCGGATATTATTTTACGGGTGCCGGTAGGGACAGTGGTGGTCGACCGCGAGACCGAAAATCCTGTGGCTGAGGTGTTGGCACACGGTGATCAAGTGCTACTGCTCGAAGGCGGCTTCGGCGGTAAGGGCAATGAGACGTTTAAGTCTTCGGTCAATCAGGCGCCGCGCCAGTTCACACTGGGCAAGCCGGGTGAAGAGGGTGAATACCGCTTGGTGGTGAAGACCATCGCCGATGTCGGCTTGATTGGATTTCCCAATGCGGGAAAGTCAACATTGCTAAATATGATCACGAATGCGCATCCGAAAACGGGTGCCTATCCGTTTACTACTATGTTTCCCATGGTTGGCGTACTGGAGTATCCGGAGCAATATGAGCGCATTACTGTGGCCGACATTCCCGGATTGATCGAAGGCGCGAGTGAAAATCGCGGTCTCGGCCATCGCTTCCTCAAGCACGTCGAACGCTGCAAGGTGTTGCTGGTGATGATTGATATGGAAGGCACTGATGGGCGTGAGCCGATTGCAGACTTCCGCGTGCTGCTGAATGAGTTGAAGCTGTATATGCCAGGTCTGGTTAAAAAACCAGAATTGGTAGCGGCCAATAAAATGGATGAGCCGAATGCACCCGAGCATTTACAAGCTTTTAAAAAGAAGTTTAAGGGCAAGGTCTATCCGATCTCCTGTGTTTCTGACGAAGGTTTTGTTGAATTGAAAGAGGCGCTCTTAGAGGCTGTACTTGAAGTGCGCCAAGCAGAGAAAAAACTCGAAGAAGAAGCAGAAGGAAACAGTAACTACTAAGCGCTTCAAGCTTCTCATTATGAGTGATTCGACAGTGTTAGACTCCGGTGAACGTGAATTCCAGGCGCGGCCTGAGTTGAACAGTCATTTGGCATGGGAGAGTTTTATCGCACTGGCAAAGCACCCGAATCGGGTGCTGGTGATTGATCGCACCCAACAACGGCGGGCGATGAAGTCGGGCTTTTTGTTGGCGCTTGCTTGGATGCTGTCGCGGCGCCTGCGCACATGGACGGATCGCAAGCGTGTCGGCATCTTGTTTCCGCCAGGCATTGCTGGCACGATTGCGAATCTGGCAGTGGTGCTGGCAGGTAAGGTTCCAGTTAATCTCAACTTCACGCTGGGGCGCGCGAGTTCGGGGGCCTGTTTACGCCGAGCGGAGATCGATTGTATCTTAAGCACCGAACGTATGCAGGTCAAAATCCCCGACTTCCCGTGGGCGCAGGCAGACGTGATCGACCTCGTCGAAGAGCTGAGGGACTTGCCGAAGGCGAAGGCCTTGGCATTGCTGGTGGCGATCCAGGCGATGCCCGCCAAGCTGCTGGCAAAGCTGCTGAAAGTACCCGCGGTCGGTGGCGATGCCGAAGCTGGTTTACTGTTTACCAGTGGCAGTTCCGGCGAACCGAAGGGAGTGGTCTTAACCCACCGTAATATTTTAGGCAACTGCCTGCAAATTGACGCCTCTGGTCTATTGCCCGTCGGTGAGAAGATCATCGCCAACTTACCGATTTTTCACAGCTTTGGATTTACTGTGACCTTGTGGTATCCGCTGCTGCGTGGCTGCACCACTGTGACTGT
>JABJQI010000126.1 GCA_018663485.1 Opitutia bacterium | reverse complement strand
GCGACCAATGGCATTCTCTTTAATCACGAGTCTCCGCGTCGTGGCGAGACCTTCGTGACGCGTAAAATCACGCGTGCCGCGACTCGTATTAAGCTGGGCCTTCAAGATAAACTCTTCTTGGGTAATCTCGATGCGCAACGCGACTGGGGCTACGCCAAGGAATACGTCGAAGCGATGTGGCTCATGCTGCAGCAAGATGAGGGCGATGATTATGTGATGGCCACCAATGAGACGCATTCCGTCAAGGACTTCGTCATCGAAACATTTAACAATCTTGATCTAGATTGGGAAAAATATGTCGACTACGACAAGCGCTATGAGCGTCCGACTGAGGTCGAGTTACTCATTGGAGATCCAGCCAAGGCCAAGAAGCAACTCGGTTGGGAGCCAAAGGTCAAATTCAAGGAGCTAGTCAAGGTTATGGTCGATTCAGATCTGGTGCTCGCCAAGCAAGAGCTCGCGTTCAAGCAAGCAACGAATCGTTAATACTGGTTCTTTGCCTTAATGATGATCTTATTTGAAGTCTTCATCCTATTTTAATGTCGGGATTAGGGGTAAAATTATGATTGAGAAGGGCAGGGGCAGAAAACAGCAAATATGAATAAGGCATCAAAAATATACGTCGCGGGTCATCGCGGAATGGTTGGCTCGGCTGTGGTGCGCGCACTGCGCGCGAAGGGCTTTGATAACATCATCGTTCGCACCCGTAGTAATCTCGACCTGACGGACCAGGTGGCGGTGCGCCAGTTTTATGCCGTCGAAAAGCCAGACGTTGCAATTATCGCCGCCGCTCGTGTGGGTGGTATTCATGCCAACAATACCTATCCTGCTGAATTCATGATGGAGAATCTGTCCATCGCGCAAAACACTATTGGTGAGGCCTACAGTGAAGGTGTGCAACGCCTGCTTTTTCTCGGCAGTACCTGTATCTATCCAAAATTCGCTGAGCAGCCAATCAAAGAAGAATCCTTGCTAACCGGCCCACTCGAAGCAACCAATGAGGCCTATGCGATCGCCAAGATTGCGGGTCTTAAAATGTGCGAGTTTTACCGTCGCCAATATGGCGTCTGCTACCACTCCGCGATGCCGACCAATCTCTACGGGCGAGGCGATAACTATCATCTGCAAAATTCACACGTGTTGCCTGCGCTGATCCGACGCCTCCACGAGGCCAAAGCAAACAACACTCCCGAGGTGGCTATTTGGGGCACTGGCACACCGCTGCGTGAGTTTTTGCACGCCGACGATGCAGCAGCAGGCATTCTCCATTTGCTCGAACTCGAGAATCCACCTGAGTGGGTGAACCTTGGGTGCGGCATCGATATCTCGATCGGCGACCTTGCACGCTTGGTCAAAGATACTGTCGGTTATGAGGGTGAGCTCACTTTTGATACTACGAAACCCGATGGTACGCCGCGCAAGTTGACTGATATTTCCAAGATTAAAGCAACCGGCTGGGCACCGCAGATTTCGATCAAGCAAGGTGTGTCGATGGCGTATCAATCCTTTCTCGACGAGCAAGCTACTGGTACGCTGCGCGAGTGAAAGCTAGGAGTGCCTGTGGGGGAGGGATGAGCTCCGCCTCGTCCGCCGTGCCCCTTCATCTGTCATGCCACGAAAACCTGATAGAATCACTGCGGACGACACGGAGCTCATCCCTCCCAAGTTACCTTCAACCGAACGAAAGTGGTTCCCATTTTTGATTTATACCAGCACTTCCGACTTTCACTACTCATTCGCGAAGCGTCACTCTCACTGTTCGGCTTCGCCGAACTATGCGCCGATTCCTTGCCGTCGTCGTGCTTCGATGCATTGCTCGCTGCCTGCTTCAAATCGGCGACACACGCTCGGGCGCGATTCATAAATACGGCATAACTCGTCTTCTTTGAGATACGGGCAACCGCTGTGGAAGGGCAGCGGGAAGAGCTGGTAGGCTTTGTCCTCTGTTTGAATATACTCAGGCAACGCGCGTGCCTCTTGCCGAATCGCTGGTTCGCGCATTGCATCCGCTTCGCTGGCAAAGATCGGAAAGCTTCGGCAGCAAGCACCGCAATGGGTACAGTCGTATTCAGTGGGGTTAGGGGGCATGGTGTAGCGTATGTTTACATCCAGCGCTTTGTTTGCCAAGCGTGATCATACTGACTTTGTTACCATCAAGGTCGCAGGCTAGAAGCCCATTGCTCGCACGCTTAATGGTGCTACGCCATGCATGGCAGAGTTCTGTTAATGCTTAAGGTCAAAATTGAACGCTCATCCTTGTGAGTGGAACGTTTGAAGTTTCATGTTGATCGTTCATTTCATTCATTGAGATCTCTTTGGAAATGTCTCTCATTTGATCTAACTGAGGTATAACGACGAATGAGCCGTAAGTTTTGTGGGGAAAGTATCAACAATCAGTGCAATAAAAAGAAGTTGGAAGTCGGTGCCGAGCCTGTCATACGCTCAATGTATAATATGACAAAGACATTACATATCATCACTGGAGCGACTGCGGTTGGCAAAACCGAGTATGCACTCTCTTATGCAGAGAAGCATAATGCCGAGATCGTGTCGTGCGACGCCTCGCTCGTTTATCGTGGCATGGACATCGGTACTGCCAAACCTACATCTGAAGAACTCTCCCGTGTGCCGCATCACTTGATCGATTTGAACGCGGTCGACCAACCTTATCATATTGCAGCGTATGTGCGTGATTCTAAGGCGGCTGTGGCCGACATCTTTGCGCGTGGCAAGTCGGTCGTGGTGGCAGGGGGCAGCGGATTTTATTTGAAGAGCTTCTTCGCGCCGGTGATTGATATTGTTGTGGTATCTGATAGGATTCGTGCACAGGTGGCTGATCTCTATGCCGGCGAAGGCTTGGCTGGTTTGGTTGCTGAGCTGAATCAACGTAGCCCTGAGGGCATTGGTAATTTGGATGCGCTGAATCCACGCCGAGTGCTGCGCGCACTTGAGCGTTGCATTGCATCAGGTAAGTCGTTGCCGGATTTGCAGGCCGAGTTTGCCGCACGTCCTGAGCCATTCGCGGACTGCCAGAAGCAGTATGTGCTGCTTGAGCGAGACCCCGAAAATCTACGCCAGCGCATTGTTCGTCGCGTGGATCAAATGCTGCAGGCCGGTCTCGTCGAGGAGGTCGAATATTTGCGTGAGCTTGGTCTTGAGAAAAATTCGAGTGCCGTTGCGGCGATTGGATATCGTGAGACGCTTGAGTATTTAAAAGGTGCGATTCAGCTCAAGACACTCGCTCCGGCAATCGTGCAAAACACAAATCATTTGGTGAAGAAGCAGGGCACCTGGTTTCGCACTCAGATTCGTAAGCCGGATCAGCTGATTACTTTCTAGTCTGGCTGAAAAAAGCTTTTCGCGGATTGCTGCCAAAGGTTGGGGATCCCCCTGTGCTCCCTGCCACAAATACCCTTGCTTGTAGCGAGCGGGTTTATCTTGCGATTGTGTTTCGCACTTTGAATCGATCTTCGGAATCGCTATCCTAGGATGAACCCAGTCTCTATCGGCTGATCTACTCTGCCGAGCCGTTCAGGGGAACCAAAAAAGACCCACAGCCGAACGGATGAACGCTTGGCGGTGGGCCGTGTTGCTCTATTAAGAGTTTTTAATTATGGTTATGGCCTGCGTGTGGGTCGGCCGCTGCTGGTGTCGTTGCCGCTGCGGAAACTGGCGTTGTCTGAGGCTGGAGGTACTGTATGGTCGCAGCGTCGCGTAGGCTCTTGATGTAGGCTTGTGCGACTTCGCCCTTCGCGTTTTGAGTGAGGTAGTTGAGGATCTGGTCCTTCGCTTCGGCGAACGTAGTAGTGCTCGGCTCTCCTGCTTCTTGGCGATCAGTCACTTTGATGATGTGGTAGCCAAAGGACGTCTCGACGACTTCACTAACTGCATCAACGTCCTGACTAAATACGGCAGCTTCAAATTCTGGTACCATCTGGCCTTTCCCGAATTGTCCGAGAGAACCGCCTTGTGCGCCACTGGGGCAACCTGAATGCGCTTTCGCGGCATCTTCGAAAGTGGTTGTCTTAGCGACGATGTCAGCGCGGATCGCTTCGAGTTGTGCCTTCTTAGCGGCTTTTGCTGCATCGTCCTCCCCTTGTTCGAACGAGAGCAGAATGTGGCTGGCAGATGCGTTCGCTGGGCTCGCTGGACTCTGGAAGTTCTGCAGGTTGCCATCGTAGAATGCTTTAGCATCCGCTTCGGTTGCTGCGGGCACATCTTTGGTTTGGCTTTCGAACAGTTGGCGAGCAGCCATGTCGTTCTTGATGTTTTCCTTGAGTGCTTCAAGAGTCATGTCTTGTGATGCGAGCGCGGCCTCAAAAGTCATCCCATCAGGAATTGAGCTTTTGATTTGTGCGATGGTACTCTCGACTTCTTCATCTGAAACGACGATGCCTGAACCTGCAACAGCGATCGCGATAAGCTTCTCGGTGATGGCATTATCCTCAGCACTTTTGAGTGCCTGTGCTTTAATTTCGTCGGATATAGGTGCCCCCTGGGTTTGTGCCTGATACTGTTGAAGCATCGTATTTGCCATCTCTTCGAGATCCGCTTGGGTGATCACTTCGTCATTCACGCGAATGGCGATTTTTTTGTTCGCCGCGGGCGTTGCAGCGGGCTCGCTGACAGGTGGCGTTTCGATGTCTGCAGCAAATGCGCTTGCGGACAGTAGTAGGGCAGTTGTGGATAGTGCTTTGAAAGTCTTCATATGAATCAAATTATTAGACGAATAGTTGGTTTTATTTGTTAAAAGGAGCAGTGAGGATCAAAGAGAAATAGAGGAAGGCAAACGAAAAATCTGGCCGGTGATGCCTTTGCCATGCTCGATTGATCAGGGCTAGTTTGGTTGCCGTGGAAACGTTCAAGTTGTACGACTTTACTGGCGAAGTTACGCATCGTCAGGGTGGAGGTGGTCAGTTTAATCTAGCATTGAGCAAGCTCAATTGATGCCATTCAATCGTGTGGATCGCTTACTGTTTGACCGCTTCGATGTTGATCGTGATGTCGACCTCTGTACCGACAGCGGGCTTGCCGCCAAGTATGCCCCATTCGGTGCGGTCAATTTGTGTGGTGGCTTCCCAACCGGAAAGCTGTGCACCGTTCCTGCCTGGACCGAAACCTAAGAGATCGACATTGAGTATTACTTCTTTGGTGGTTTCGAGCATAGTGAGATGGCCCGTTACTTTGAAGCTGTCCTTGTTGTCGGTCTTGGCCCAGTGGCTTGATTTGAAAGTAATCAGCGGGTGTTTCTCAGAAGCAAAGTAATCGTCCTCTTGTAGATGAGTATCGCGCTTTTTATTAGCGGTGTTCACCGAGGGCACTGTGATAATCGCTTCGACGCTGCTGTTACTTAGGTCATCACGATCGACGGTGAGGGTGCCTTCGAATTGATTAAATGAGCCGGTCGTTTTGGCAACGAAGTGTCGGATGCTGAATTTGACCGATGAGTGCGTCGAATCGATTTTGTAGATTTCGACCTCTGCGACAGCGCAGAGGCTGCTAATTGCAAGCGCGAGAGTTAGGAATAGTGGTTTAGTCATAGTTTAGATGAAATCGGCAAGATCATCTTCACTGCCTTGCGTGGTGAGAATAAAGACTTGTTCGCCTTCGGTCCATACTTTGAAGGCTTGTTGCCGGGCCTTAAAAACTTTGCTTTTTTGGCCCTTGCAAGGGGTGCAGTCGTTGGGGACACGTGCCTTATCCACAGTGATCAAGTGATAGGCTTGGTCGTTTTTGAAGCAAATCATGCTCAGCTTGGTGCCATCGTAGTCGAAGGTGACGCAACCGATGGTGGTAAGCTGTTTGAGTCGCTGTGGAATATGCGCCGGGTTTGGCATCCCTGTGCTGGCAAGGTGACTTTGTAACTCGCCGACTTGTTCGCCGCGTTTGTCAAATTTCGAGCCGTTAAATTCGCTGATTTGTTGAGCGAGGAATTCGATCATATTCGGCACACCTGCGGTAGCGATTATCGGCGTTGCCTCTGCTGCAGATTGATTGCTGTTGGCCAGTTGCGTCGGCGCTTCGTTGCGAGGCACCACGAGGGCAACTCCGGCGATGGCAAAGATTGCGGCAATTCCCATCCATGGCCGGAACCCAGCGCGCCGGTTGGAGCGATTCGCGGGCTGCGGAAAACGGATGGTGTGGTGGTCTTGCTCGGCGCCTTCGGCCTTGTTGCCGAGTGATCGCTGCGATTGGACGGCGTGGGCACGCATGCCGGCCAAAATGGCGGCTTTGAGATCGGCGGGTGGTTCGACGCGGTTGAATTCCGCAATGATTTTGGTATCGAGCGCCTGTTGCTCTTCGAACCAGGCGCGCAGTTCGGCGTCTTGGTTGAGCAGCTCAAGTGCTTCGGCGATCAGTGGGTCGTTGCGGTCCTCGCTGTTTTCGGGGCGACAGAGCTGGAGAATGTATTGTGCTTCTTCGCGGTGCATAACTTAAAGGGTTTTTGCCGAAGTTTCAGTCTCTTTACGTTTGAAGATCTCGCGTAGCTGCGCTTTGCCGCGAGAGAGGCGAGACATGATCGTGCCAATCGGTACATCAAGAATTTCGGCGATTTCTTTATAAGAAAGATCTTTGAGATAAAACAGGGCGACTGGCTCGCGGTAAACGGCATCGACTTCTTCGAGGGCTTCGATGGCGAGATGACCATCCATGCTGCGGCGCACGTGGGGCTCCACCGAGCCGCCGATATTTTCGAGTATTTCGGGCTCGTAGCTATCGATACGGGCGTCTTTACGACGGCGGCGCAGAAATTCGCGGTAAAGAGTGGTGAACAGCCAGGACTTAACCTTGGATTTGTCGCGCAGCGAATCACCTTTTTCAGCATATATAAAAAAGGCCTGTTGGGCTAAATCGCCTGCCTCATGCTCGTTTTTGGCTAGACTGTAGCCGAAACGATAGAGCGGTTGGTAGTAGGCACTCACTATTTCTTCGAAGTTCAAATTGGATTCTGTGGTCATGTGAGTGGAATCGATGGTCGCTTATTCCGAGAAAAATGAAGCGCGTAAATTTGAGGGTCGTTGTCGGGCTATACAATGAGCATGGCGTCGCCATAACTGTAAAAGTTATAGTTATGCTCAATCGCCTCGGCGTAAAGTTCCAATAACCATTCTATGCCCCGTTCGTCGCCGGGACTTAAAAATGCCGAAACGAGACAGAGCAGTGTCGATTTTGGCAGGTGAAAGTTGGTGATCAGCGCATCAACGGCCTCGAGTCGGGCGGGTGGGTAGATAAAGATATCGGCCTCGGCCTGCACCGATCCAGCTGGAGTCAGGCAAGTCTCGGGTGCGCTTTGGCTGCGCCGCATCGCATCTTCAATCGACCGCACCGAGGTGGTACCAACCGCGACTCGTGGGCCAGGGCTGGTTTGCTGGAGCGATTCAAAGGCAGTGGCGGGAATCTCATACCATTCGTGGTGAATGTTGTGGTCGAGGATGTTATCGACCTGAATGGGGTGAAACGTGCCGATGCCGACTTGCAGGGTAAGGTCGTGAAATTGAGCGCCGCGAGCTTCGAGGCGGGCAATAAGATCGGGCGTAAAGTGCAGGCCGGCAGTCGGTGCGGCTACAGCCATGCGTTTGTCGTAATCGGCGTAGACGGTTTGGTAGCGCTCGTTGTCGTTGGCGCGGCGCGGGTCGTCGATCGTGCGTTCAATATAGGGCGGCAGAGGCATAATGCCAAGCCGCTCGGAAAGGTCGGTCACGGACTCGTCGCGCACCGGGTGGAAGCGCACGCGGTAGTTGCCATTTTCGCCGGCGTTGAGCACTTCAGCGCTGTATTCGCCGTCGATGCCGAAAGTGCCGACTTGTAAGGTCTTCTTGCCGGGGCGTAGCAGGCACCACCAGGTGACGGCGTCTTCTGCGGGCTGCAGTAGCAGGCATTCGACTCTACCGCCACTGGGGCGCTGGCCAAAAATACGGGCCTTGAGCACTGCCGCGTTATTGCGAAAAAAGCGCGCGTTGGCGGGCAAATGATCGCCGATTTGAGCGAACGTTGTGTGTGTGATTTGGCGGGTTTTGCGGTCGACCACCATCAGTCGTGAGGCATCGCGCTGAGCGGCGGGCTCTTGTGCGATGCGTGCCATAGGGAGGTGGTAGTCAAATAGGGCGCTGTCCATTCAGAGGCTTTTAGACGGGGAATCCGCAAGTGTGAAGTGGGAAGTTGTATTTTTATGGAAACTGATTCAGCCAGGCCTCAAAATATGGATGGGTACTTAGCTCGAGTGGTCACGATGCGCCTGTGCGCTTAGTCGATTTAATCCAGCGTGTTGGCGACTTTTGGCAGTCTTTTAAGGCTAGCACAGGCTGCTGAGCTAGCTGAGCAAAGAACAACAGCCATTTTAATCAATCACCGCAAATGTCCTTGCGACGAAGTTTTTAAAAGAGCTATAATATCTGGTTCATTATCACCCTATGTCTGCTCATGCATCCAGTCGTGTTTATAATCAAGCCGCCCTTGAAGTGTGGTTCGAAAACGTGGCACTCGATTGGGAGACTTTTTTCTCGAAAGAGGCACTACAGTGGGGACGCGAAATTTATCTGAAAGGCCAAATATCGGGCGTCGAATTGGCGGATCAGGATGTGATCATCAATTGCGCCTTTGCGCGTAAAGATACCTGCTACGTCGTGGTTGAGTGGGGGCCAAAGGGGCCAATTGTGCGTTGTTCGACGGAGGATGATGCGATGGGCGATGCGGTTGCCGTCGGTGGGTTGTATGAGGTCGAAGAGTTGATCGCGGATGAGATCGACCCGCTGCCCTATGTGCCGACGCCGAAGCCAGATCTGCAAGATGCCGCCATCGTGGCAGCGGCCTTGGCTAAGCAACAGAGCTCAACACTAAACTCGACGCAGCCTGAAGAGCCACCGGCTCGTCGATTGACCCCGCGTTTGGAGGGGCTTAGCACGGGCCTGCGAATGACGGCGTATTGGGTAAATGCTGATTTTTCACGTGAGTCGGCGTTTCAAGCCGAGGGTGGCAAGATGTCGAGTGCGGAGCGCGAGATGTTGGTGCGCTTGACGGCGTTGGCCAAGGAAGTCGGATTTACATTTCGTCGCGACCCGAATGACTTTTTAATGCATGACCCCGCGCGGATTGCGCCGTTTTTCTCGCATACCCGTAGGCGTTGGGAGAATATTTTTGGCGATCTAGATCTCGATTTGGATGCGCAAAGCTTGGCAGAGGGCGTGAAGCAGGTGAAGATTGTCGGCCGCGTCGAATCGGCTGGGAAGGCTAATATGCGTGTGGATTGGCGCTTTAAGTTGGGCAAGCGTTGGCTTGATCCTGAAGATGCGGAGTGCTTGGCAAAGGCGGGGCGTGGAACGCATATTGTAAAGGGGCTCGGCTTGGTGCAGATTGCCGACGAGCAGACTACGGCGCTAGCGGAGTGGCGCGTGGCAGCGGCTTCCAGATCGGAAGAAGCGCAAACTTGGCCGCGTTATATGGTGTTTTCGCTGTTTGGCGAGCGTGGTGCGGAACTAGACTTGGAGCAAGAGCTGCAAGAGTGGCGGGCGACGCTAGAGCCCAAACAGGCTGAGTTGGGGGAGCCGTTGGCATCGGATCCTACTGCAGTGGCATTGCCTAATTTCCTACGTCCGTATCAGGCGCATGGTGTGCGTTGGATGGCAAACTTGCGTGCGCAAAACTGCCATGGTTTGTTGGCGGATGAGATGGGCTTGGGCAAAACGCTGCAGGTCCTGACGCTGTTGAACGCCTATCCGTTTGAGGATAAGGATAGTTTAATCGTCTGCCCTGCGAGTGTGGTGCCGGTTTGGGAGAATGAGGTGAAGCAGTGGTATCCACATTTGAATACAGCGGTTTTGCGCAGCGTCGAAACGTTTGAGGGGGCGTCGAGACATGAACCGAAGTTGTGGATCGCTAGTTATACGCAATTGCGACGGCATAAGCATTTATTGGAAGGCACCGAGTTCGGCTATGCAGTGCTCGATGAGGCGCAGCAGATTAAGAATCCCGAAGCGAAGGTGACGCATGCTTGTTGTGCGATCCGTGCTGAGTGCCGCCTCGCGCTAACGGGCACGCCGATTGAGAATCGATTGCTCGATGTGTGGACCTTGTTTCGCTTCATTATGCCAGGTTTGTTAGGCTCGCGTCGTCGCTTTGAAGATGCAGCGATTTCGCCTGACATTTCGGTGCGCAAGACGTTGGAGCAAACCCTGGGTAAACAGATCGCGCCGTTCTTGCTGCGTCGCAAGAAAGACAAGGTCGGCAAAGATCTGCCACCAAAAGTTGAGATGGATTTGATTTGTCCGATTACTGAGATGCAGCGTCAGCCTTATGATGGATTACTTAATCAGGGACGTGAGCAAATGGGTGACGATTTACAGGTAGCGATGCAGTCGAACTCAATGAATTTCTTCACGCTATTGACTCGCTTGCGGCAAGCTTGTTGCGATCCTGGCTTAATCCCTGATCTGAATATCGAGCCGATGCAAAGCGGTAAGATTCAGATGTTGCTCACCAAACTGGGTGAAGCTTTGACGGGGACAGGTGCGCGTAAGGTAGTGATTTTTAGTCAGTTCTTGAAGCTGCTCAAGCGAGTGAAGCCGTTGATTAATGAACAGTTCCCTGATGTGGAGCTGTTGGAGTTGAACGGAGATACAAAGAATCGCTCAAAGCCAGTGGAGACTTTTCAGAATAAGAAGGGGCCTGCCGTTATTTTGGTGAGTCTGCGAGCTGGTGGTACAGGGATTACTCTGCACGCTGCGGATTATGTCTTCTTACTTGACCCGTGGTGGAATCCTGCGGTGGAGAGTCAAGCGGTGGATCGCGTGCACCGGATCGGTCAGCGTAAGCGGGTATTCGTGTATCGTATGATCACGCAAGGCACAATCGAGGAGCGTATTCAGCATTTGAAGACCGAGAAGCGCGAGCTGTTTGAGAGTACTTTGGGGAACCTCGGAAGCGCGAAGGATTTACGTGAGCACTTTACTGATTTGGAGGAGTTGGCGAAGTTGTTGCCGCCTGATTCTTGAGAGCTCAGAGGTCTTGTGGCTGGAGACCTGAAAGTGATTAGTGTTTGTAATGACTTAGCTTTCTATATTCGTCATATTTAGCCAATGCTAGTGTTGCGTAGAGCGTAACTCACTTGCTCCTACCTTACACAAATACGGCTACCTCTGTGTAGAGGCAGCCGTAGTAAAGCGGTTAATTGTGTTTAATGGGTAGCTTACTCAACGTTGGCGCCGACTACTGCAGCCATTTGCATCATGTTGATAGTCTGGCCTTCCTTGATGTTGCGCAAGTCAGTTACCTTGCCAGATTTGCTAGTTGAGTTGGTGTGGCGAAAAATAGTGAGCAATTTTGCATCAGTGACGATGTATTTCCCTGCGTTTTCAGGTGCGCCGTTCTCGGTCTTTGTTTGGAGGCCGTTCTTTTTGATGTAGTCCCAGAGATTTTTGGTAATCTCTGTGCGTGGCAGCGCAGAGGCTCCCAAGAATGCTGCGAGATCTGCTTTGAGGGTTACTGGTTTGTTCAGTCCTTTTGGTTCTTCAGCCATAATAGTTTTGTTTGTTTGTTTGTTGGTTGGTTTATTTTGTTGAGGTGAAGTGTAACGATCCAATTAATCGAGTTTGGATAAATGTTTAAGTGCGGCTACGTAGCCATCGAAGCCGAGGCCAGAGATGACGCCGATACAGGTTTCCGCTGTCATGGAGTGATGGCGGATGGCCTCACGTTTGTAAATATTGCTGATGTGCACCTCGATCACGGGCAAGTCGCTGCCTGCCAATGCGTCGCGCAGGCCGAGGCTGGTGTGCGTAAGTGCACCAGGATTGATAATCAAGCCAAAGACTTCGGAGTCCGCTAATTCGCCGATCTCATCAATGATGAAGCCTTCGTGGTTGGATTGGTAAAATTGCACTTCTACGCCAAGCTCAGCAGCCTCATCGGTGATGAGGTTTTCAAGGTCAGTGAGTGTTTGATCACCGTAGATGGATGGTTCGCGTTTACCGAGTCGATCCAAATTGGGGCCGTTGATGATGACGATGCGTTTCATTAATTAAAAAGAATTGGTTGAAGCAAATAGAACTTTGAGTGACTTGGCAATCTACATTACAGTAAACAGGGCGTTTTGATAAAAGTCCATTCGAGGCCAAATTGCTCGGCGACTTCTTGGGCAAGGGCTGTGACGCCAAAAACCTCAGTGGCGTAGTGGCCGCAGGGGTAAAGATTGAGCCCGAGCTCTTGTGCCATATTGAAGTGATGCTGCCGAAGCTCGCCGGTAATAAGAGTGTCGATTTTATTCGCTTGGAGTTGATCAACCGCGCTTTGCCCGCTGCCAGTGAGGATTGCGATGCGTTGGGGCTGTTCGCTGCCGTATTCGATGGCTTGATAAGTGTCGGGGAATAGCGCCTTGAGTTTGGTCGCGAGCTCATGCCGTCCACCTTCGGGGCCAGCGGTGATGGTGGCCACATCGTTGCCTTCGTAGGGGACGAAACCGCCGGTTTTGGCGAGCCCGAGGGCCTTGGCGAGTAGAGCGTTGTTGCCAATTTCGGGGTGGCAGTCGAGCGGAAGGTGGGCGCCATAGACGGCGAGATTGCCGTCGAGAGCGGTTTTTACCTTCTTATGGCTGCTGCCAATGAGTGGAATCGGTGTAGTCCAAAACAATCCGTGATGGCAGATCAAAAAATCGACCCCGGCGCCGATGGCTTGTTCAAAAGGGATTTGACCTGCATCAACGGCAGCACCGACCTTGGTAACTTCGCCGTTATTCTCGACTTGTAGGCCGTTGTAGGAACCAGAGAAGTCTTTGATTTCGGCTCGGCGGGTGCGTGTATCACAGAAGGCGACGATATCGGAAAGCATTGGCATGGGGCGCATAGTGAATGGGGAATGGGGAATAGTGAAGATCGGAAAGTGGAAAGTTGGGGTTATTTTGCTTCTCATTCCGGGGACGATCTTCTAATTCCTCTGCGATGCCAGATTATGAAGCACGATTCGGCGCGATTGGGCGCTTGTATGGAGTCGATGGGTTAAAACGCCTTTCGGGGGCGCATGTCTGCGTGATTGGCTTGGGCGGAGTCGGTTCGTGGGCGGTGGAGGCTTTGGCGCGCACTGGGATTGGCAAGTTGACGCTGGTGGATATGGACGAGGTCTGCTTAAGCAATGTGAATCGCCAGCTGCATGCCTTGGATGGGACGATTGGTCGCTCAAAAGCGGTATTACTGGCCGAGCGTGTGGCAAAGATCTCGCCGCGTTGCGTGGTGACGGTCGAGGAATGTTTTTTGACGGAGTCCTCGATGGATCGTTTGTTGGCACCGACCTTCGACTACATTATCGATGCGATCGATGCCACGAAGTATAAATGCCTATTGATTGCGGAGGCGCGCAAGCGTGGCTTGAAATTAATTACCTGTGGGGGTGCGGGTGGGCGTATTGATCCGTCAAGGATTCAGGTCGCAGATTTGGCTCGCTCGATTAACGACCCGTTGCTACTGCAAGTGCGTAAGACGCTGCGTCGCGATTTTGGCTTTCCGATGTTTAAGCGGCAGAAGTTTAAGGTCGATTGTGTGTTTACAGACGAGTTGCCTTTATTTCCCCAGGAGGATGGCTCTATGTCTTGTGAGCGCGAGACTGGCGCTGATTACCGTCTAAATTGCGATCAGGGGTTTGGATCTGCTACCTATTTGACTGGAACATTCGGTTTTTTTCTCGCCGCTGAGGTGGTGAAACAGATCGCGATAGGCAACCGCTCGGCCACATCTGAGTAAAACGCCGCGACCAATTTAAATCGAAATTGCTCTGTTCTGTCGGATACTGGCACGGACTTTCTTTAACAGCTCCTTGGGCATCTTGTCTTTACTGATACGAAAATTGGTTTGTCGTGTCTGGATGTGATAGCCGAGGTGATCGACTTTGAGCTTCTGCATGTCAGACCATTGCAACAGGATCGGAGGTTTAGGCTTTTTACGCAGTGTGACGCCAATTTCGTCCCAGGTGATTTGTAGTCGTCCGATTGAGTTGAGTGTGACGCCGATGGCACAGGCGACGAAAAATACGATGCCTGCAGCCATTAGATAGTTCTGCTGTCGAACGGCGCTGATACTCATCATGGCACCGAGGGTGGCATAAATAAGTGCTTTAATTTTTTTCATTGGTGCGAGTCTGCAAGTAAATACATGCAATTGATCTGCTTAAGCGGTGAAACGGGTTTTATCGATCGCCTTCATGTAGGCCTCCTCTTGGGTGATCAGACCTGCTTCCAGTAATTTGCTGAGTGAAGCATCCATCGAGATCATGCCTTGGTCTCGGTTTTGGTCGATGATGTTGCGAATATTGGAGAGCGAGTGAGTGCGAATGCAGTTTGGCAGTGCGCCATGTGTGAGTAGGATCTCATGCACGGCGATACGACCGCCGTTTTTCTTCTGGCATAATAGTTGCGAGACGATGCCGCGAAGGGTCTCAGCGAGCATGATGCGGATTTGATTTTGTTCGTCGGCAGGGAAAGCATCAATGATGCGATCTACCGTCTTGGTGGCATTGTTGGTATGCAGTGTGGCAAAAACCAGCATGCCCATTGCTGCGCAATTGAGTGCCAGGCGAATGGTTTCCATATCGCGCATTTCGCCAATCAAAATGACATCGGGGTCGGCGCGCATCGCACCCTTGAGTCCGGCGCTGAAAGAGCGCGTGTGCTCGCCCACTTCACGGTGAATAATGGTACTGTTTTTATCGTCATGAGCAAATTCGACCGGATCTTCGAGTGTGATAATTTGCTTCTGCGAGGTTTCGTTGATGTGATTGATAATGGCCGCAAGTGTCGTTGACTTGCCATTGCCAGTCGGCCCCGTGACGAGCACCAAGCCGTTTTGGTAAGTGGCGATCGCCTTCAATGCGACGGGTAAGTCGAGCTCGTCGATGCTGGAAATTTGCGACGGAATCTGGCGCAGGACGGAGGCCATGCCCCAGCTGTTTTTAAACAGGTTCATGCGGAAGCGCGCTTTTCCTGGTATCTCATGCGCGAGGTCAACATCGCCTGTTTGGGTGAAG
>JABJQI010000120.1 GCA_018663485.1 Opitutia bacterium | reverse complement strand
GAAATTCATCCTCAACACCATTCAAACAAAAGTCCCTGAGCCAAACTCGGATTCATTACTCTCAGAACGAGAAATCGAAATCCTCAGACTGCTCAGCGAAGGTTTGATGAAGAAGGACATTTCAGAGCGTTTAGATATTGGTATCACCACGGTCGCCACACACGTGCGCCGCATCTACGAAAAGCTCGACGTCGTGAACGCCCCCGCCGCCATCAGCAAAGCTTACAAGGCAGGCATCTTTTCCAGCGGCCACGACGACAGCTGAATAGAACTGGAAGGAAGGGTTGATCCCTCCCCGAGCATATTCTTAGACAGATCTTTAGCTCGTCAAGTTGACGTTATAAATGCACGACATAAAGCTCCTCCCCCTTGTCTCGGCGTAGCTCGGTTAGAGCGAAGACGGCTGCCAAGGGGAGGTGGTGAAATGCCCTTTGGGTGCTCGGTCTGCCGAGCATATCCTTATACATGTCTTTGGATCGTCAAATTTAAGTTATTAAAGCACTGTGTAAAGCTCCTCCCCTGCTAAGCATATCCTTCTACATAAGTCTGTCTCTGCTAATTCGCGCTAGCTTGATCAATTGCAGGCAAACTGGCCTAGGTTCTCACTGGAGCCATTACAGCAGGCCGAGAAACGAATCTCGCAGAATGATTTACGGCAGAATGATTCTAACTAAATGCAGGATACTATAACCAAAGAGTCCCAAGGGGGTTGCCTATCAGGCGCATATATAACCCAGTCAGGTTCTCAGTGAGAAATCATTCTGCTGTAAATCATTCTGCGAAAAAAACAGTCGTGAGAGTCTGAGGTTTTGCAACAGTCTGATAAGTCCAAGTGATATACGTTTTCCTAGGAATATTCACGCCCCTCTGACTTATGTATAAGGATATGCTTTGTAAGGGAAGGAGTGAGTGACCGTCTCTCTATTTTTCTGCCCTCAACTTTCCTGCCTAAAACTCCCAGTCTGCACCGTGAAGTTTGTCTCAATCGATCACCTCTTTTCAATTTTGAGGAATCATTACCGATTCGTTTATTTTTGAGGTGCTGGGACGTTCAAGGCATCGGAAACAAGCGTAAACAGAAGTTGGTTCCCTCTCGTGTTCATATGAACGCGGTCTGCGGTCAGAACGTCTTTCTCTGCATTGTTCGGGTTGTGTTCTTTAAGGTAGTCAATAAATGCCGTTCTGAGATCGAGGAGTTGAGCGCCGGTTTCCTGCGCGACCTTGCGGCTGATAGCCGCATACTCGTCGAGCATCTTATCCTCGGGGTTCGACCCGTCAGGCTTTTCGCCGATGACCGTGGGGGTGCACAGAATCACGCGTGCTCCCGCCTGATTGATTTGTGTGATCATGTCGTTCAGGCCGCTTTCAAAATCTTCTGGCGTGGTCCCTTTACCACCTTTTGCGACCACCCTCGGATGGGTCCAGTGCCATACATCATTGATGCCAATGTAGATCACGACGACCGTGGGGTTCTTTTGCAGCACGTCGCGGTTGAGGCGCTTCTGACAGTCCGGCACTTTATGGCCGCTCCTGCCGGCCCCCATGACCTCAATCCCGAAATCAGGGTAAGCCTGTTTGATCGCCTGCGCCGTCAAGGTGACATAGCCATCCTCCTTGGCCCCCATCCAAGTAATTGAATCCCCGAGAAAGACAATCCGGTCGTTCTCCTTGAGTGACACTCCGGAAAGGGACTTCTCCGGAACGGGTTGCGCTTTCGCAGGAGCCACTGCGCTCGCCGCGGATGGAATCTCAGCCTCCGTGGTAAAGATAGAAGCCGGCAGGCCTTCTTTGTTGTAGAAGTTGGCCGATCTAGCGTTCTCCGACCACGCATAGCGCACCACCGTCGGGTTCGCTATGTCTGGGTGAGAAACCGCGATCGTGTCTTTGCCCGTAATTTCAACATTCGCCCATTGCCACTGGCGATCGGCACCGCAAATCTGGAAATATTTCAAGGGTGCCTTCGTTTCCTGCGTCGCTTCCATCCCGACTTTTGAACCGGTCATTAGCCCGGAACCGGCCGAATCAAACTGGATGATCACTTGATCGCCTTTAATTTTGTGGCTGCTGTAGAGTGGGCCACTGTAAACCAAATCTCCCGCCTTACCGCCTGCCCTGCCGTGCCGGGCCGTAGCCTCGTGCGAAGACTGGAGCTCCGTCGAAGGGTAATCATGCTTCAAGGCCCACAGCGCCAGTCGCTTGCCTACATCTATTTTGTTATGCGCGTGAACGTCCTTGGCTTCCCCAATATCACTCAGCACGGCCATGCCGGTGTTTTTCAGACCGAGCGTTCGGCGCTGCTGATCGCAGATCGAAGGCCAGCCGTGATACTCAACCGGCTTCGCAGCGGGAGGCTCGTAGTTCGCGCGCGAGCGTCCCTGGTAGTTCGCCAGTTGGGCGAAGTAGAACGGGAAGTCACCCTGTCCCCACTGCTCGCGCCAGGCGGTGATCATGGCGCTGAAGTGGCGTTCATACTGGAGGGTATTATAATCGCGATTGGATTCACCTTGATACCAGATCGTGCCGCGGATGGCATACGGGATCACCGGGTTGACCATGCCATTAAAAATAATTGATACCTGCTTTGGGTTCGCGTTGTAATAGGCTGCCATTTTCTCATCCGTCTGAAACGCTTCAGCTGGCATCCATGGTTCCACCTTGGTGCCACCCCAGGCACATTTAATCAGACCAACGGGAACATTCAGCTCGCTACGTAACTCGCGACCAAAGAAATAGGCGGTGGCCGAAAAGTCGGGATGATGCTGAGGCGACGAGTCGATCCAGCTGCCCGCAAGGGTCGTCAGCGGCTTCAGTGGCGACTTAACCTTTGTCACGGTGAATTGTCGTAAAAGGTTATCCTTCGCCGTTTCCATCTCCTTCTTTATATAGTTTGCAGCGGGCACATGTTCCGGCGTGGTGCGCTTGGCAGACACCCGGGACAACTGCTTCATCGTAAAATCCATGTTGGACTGCCCAGAGCAGAACCACACCTCCCCCGAAAGCACGTCTTTAATTTTAACCGTGTTGTTGCCCTTCAAGGTCATTGTGTGTGGCCCGCCTGCTGGTGGTGTTTGCAGCTTCACGCTCCATTTACCAGACGCATCGGCGGTCGCGGCCGCGGTTTCACCCCAGCTCGCGCTGACCGTAACTTGTTCGCCCACGTCCGCAGTTCCCCAGACGGGTGCCTTCGTTTCGCGCTGGATGACCATGTGATCCGTAAACAGTCCTGCGGGTGTTACATCCGCAAAGACGGCGGGGGCCAACGCAAGGCCCGTCATTAGTAGAAACGGTATCGCCCTCATCTTCGTTAATCCCATGATTTAATTCTTATTTTTGTTAGTAAATACTATCTTAATGGGAGAGGCTTCAGCCCGTCCCGTGCTTTTTAGTAAAGTCACCCTCATCGCGATTACTTCACCTTGATGCCGGGCACCTGGGTGACCAGCGGGATCTTCTTATGGATCGGTGCAGCTTCCAACAATTCCGCAGTTTGCTTCAGGATGGCGATCGCTTCGGGTTGAATCAACCCGTTACCATCAGGCCCCACATTCAACAAGAGATTGCCGCCCTTTTCATTGATATTGCCGTTGCCCTGAATCCACTCTGCATACCCACGGCCTGCTTGCCCTGCCACACGCCGCCAAGTTGCGAATAGAGGCCAAAGTGAATAAACATCCCGTAATTGGCCTCCACAAACCATTGCATCGCGCAGTGTAGTCCTCGATGGATTCACTTTTGAGAGTGGCTTCCTGGGAGGATGCTGTCTGCGCCCCGGAAGGCTGCGCGGTGAGGATGCTCAAAGAGAGCATCATTCATGTAAGTCGTGTTTTATTCATAATCATTCTTCTTTTCATAATATATTCGATACGGATCGCTTATTTACGCTTTCTTCTCTGTTTCACAGTGGTCCCCCCCAGCAACGGGTCGGCCATCGTTTGGCTCAAATCACTCAACGCGGCGCGCAGCTCGTTGAGCTTGACCGTGTATTCTGGATTATTCACGAGATCGTTCATCTCGTTCGGGTCTTTCTTCAGATTGAATAGACGCTCAACACCAATCGTCGGGTAGGAAATCAATTTCCAATCCCCTTTGCTAACCATGCGCTGGCGGTCTAAGTAGGCACCGTAAATCGCATCGTAATGCCCCGCCTGCTCATTTTCCAACAACGGCAGCAGGCTTTTAAAATCAACTCCGTCCACGGGTGCGCCCGCCAGTTCCAGAGCCGTAGGCACCACGTCTTGCAAGTAGATGGGAGCATCGATTTTTGAACCCGCGTTCACATTGGGCCCAACGACTAAAAAGGGCACCCGCACACTGTGGTCGTACATGTTCTGCTTGCCAACCAAGCCGTGATGCCCCACGGCCAAACCATGATCAGCGGTAAAGACGATGTAGGTATTATCCGCTTTGCCAGTCGCTTCCAGCGCATCGAGAATGCGTCCAATCTGATCGTCCATGTGCGTGATAATTGCAAAATATTCCTGACGATTGATCTTCACCGAATATTCCGTACGCGGGTATGGTATCAACTTCTCATCGCGCAATTGCTTGCCGCAAATGGCATTGGCGTGCGGATATTCGGGCAAGAAGTTTTCGGGCATTTTGATGCGAGACAGCGGATAGCGATCGACATATTCCTTCGGTGCCTGCCGCGGATCGTGCGGCGCGTTAAATGCCAGATACATAAAGAACGGCTGATCCTCTTTCGCTGCAGCGGACAGGAAGGCGACGCTATCGTCACCGACGATTTCGCTCCAATGTTTTCCACCCTTCCAGTAGCCGCCGTACTGCGGATCCCATGGCTTCCAGCCTGTGGCGTAATCCGCTGCATCCTTCGGTCGATCGTAGCCCTCTGGCGTCTGATTTGGCATGCCGGCACGCACATTTCGCGCCACATCAAAAATCTGACCTGGCTTTGTCTTTACGTGCCATTTTCCCGTCATGTAGGTACGATACCCCGCCTGCTGCATCCGTTGTGACCACATCTTGTTTTCGGCAACCAGTGTGTTCTGGTTGGCTCGCTTCGCCTGCCAGACAAACCGCCCGGTGTTGAGCATCGTACGACTGGCCAAGCAGACCGCGCCACTCCACGAGCCCATATTATAGGCGTGCGTAAAGCTTGCGCCACGCTCAGCCAACTTATCCAGATTCGGCGTGTCGATATCCAGCATACCATGCGCACCGATCGTCTCATATGACATATCATCCGCAAAAATATAAACCACGTTCGGCTGATTCGCAGCATTCACACATGAGGCGATGCCGATGAGCCCCAACAGTCCAAATACTTTCAATTTTATATTCATCTTTATCTTAGTTTTCAATCGTAAGTCACTCACTTTAATTCTGCGAATAGCCCGCCGAATGGTCCACTTTCTTAGATCCGTCGCTTGATTAATCTATTTATTGGGCATTTCAAACACCGAGAGTAACACAATTAACCACCCCCTGCCAATCACGTGATCGCGTGATGACGCACACAAAAGGCAGATCGAAATCTGCTAGGCTGGGCTGATCTCCAATGCGAACCTCATACCATTTCTTATATATTTTGCGCATCAACAGTAACCCCTCCGCTTCGCTACCTCCGGACTTCGGCCCTTCGACCAACTCAGGATTCAGAAACGAGCTCAGTCGCGCCGCAGAACACCATCGACAAAAAAGCCCCGATGCACATGGCATCGGGGCTTCCCCCATAATATTATCCCTAATATGAAAATCTAGCCTTTATACCGTCGGTAGCTCGTAGCCCGCGCGGCGTGGGCGATCTTGCATGGACTTTGCTTCTGCGTCGCCAAGGATTTGCTCTGCTGCGGGGTCCCACTCAATCGCACGCCCGAGACGCTCAGCGACACCGGAGAGTTGGCAGATCGTGCCGCTGCGGTGACCGACGGATGCGGGGCAAATGGTAGGCTCACGCGACTTCACGCAATCGATGAAATTTCCACGGTGGTTGTTGGACTCGTAGACTTGAATCGCATCCGGGCCGAAGCGATGCTTGCGCAAATCAACTGGCAAGGTGGCGAGTTTGCCGCGACCGACGTGCACTTCCCCCTCGGTGCCGATAAAGCGAATCGAGCGGCCTTCGTTCGGCTTCTTGTCGCGCCACACTGTAATGCCATCCGCGTAGCGGTAATGATGGTGCTCCGCGCCCTCGTGCCCCTTAGGAATAAACTCAACCGGGCCCGTGTCGTCACGCCCGAGTGCCCACTGAACAATGTCGAAATGGTGCGCGCCCCAGTCGCCGAATTTGCGGCTGCCATAGTCCCAGTAGCAGCGCCAACCGCCGCTATATTTTTGTTGCACGCGGTGCTCGGTGTATTCGTAAAACGGTGTAGGCCCGAGCCAGCGATCATAGTCGAAGCCCTCCGGAACCGGGAGGACTGGCTGGTTTTCCGGTGGTTGCGGGAACCGACCGAGCTCGCAGTAGACTTCCTTCACCTCGCCGATCAGACCGTTACGCACCAGATTGGCGGCGATTCTAAAGTGGGCGGACGAGCGCTGTTGCGAACCGACCTGAACAATGCGGCCGTATTTTTGTTCGGCTGCCAACACGGCTTTACCTTCTTCGACGGTCAGCGTCATGGGCTTCTCGACGTAGACATCCTTGCCGGCCTTCATCGCTTCAATGGCAATGGCTGCGTGCCAATGATCCGGGGTGGCAATGCAGACGATATCGACCTCCGGATTTTGTAGGAGATCTTCGTAGTAAGCGGTGGCCGCTACCGAGTTCGCGCCCTTACCGGCGAGGGTTTTGACCGCGTTATTGAGATTGGAGGTGCGGACATCGCAGGCCGCGACGGCTTGAACATCCCGCATCCCGGCGAAGGATACCAGGTGCCCTTTGGCGATGAGGCCTGTGCCGATAAAGCCGATGCCGATCCGCGAATTGGCGCCCGCCTTGTTGGCATTGCCGAGTGTTTCGGCCTTAATTATACTCGGTGCACCGAGAAGGAATCCAGCTGCAGCAACGGATTGCTTGAGGAAGCGACGACGGGGAAGAGAATTTGTGTGTTTCATGTGTTGGAGCAGGATACACCACCTCCCGACTTTCGTCTATCACGCGATTGCGGGATGCCCTCCTGGCAATGCTTCTCCAAGCATTCCATTGCCGGTCGAGTTCAATGGACTTAGCCCCATAGATCCTCGCCGTAGGCCCATCCCTCGCGGACAGGGCCCTTCAAATATTTATTCAGTTCGGGGCGGTTCGTCACCTGCATGGCTTTCGCATCCCATTCGATGCGTCCTCCAAAACGAGCGGCTAAGGCACCGAGTAGCATGACTTCCGTAAAGCGGCCCGCCTCCTCAAAGTTGGACCCGGGTTCAGGGCCCTCGCCTTTGATTGCGCGAGTCCACTCTACAAAGGGCCCGCCTTTCACGCGCGGATATTTCTCATCCGGATAGCCCTGCTCCTTAAAGGCCTTCATCTCGTCGCGATTCGCCAAGCGCGGATTGCTGGAGCGGTTATCGGTGAAACCAACCGTCTTCTCGCCAAAATAGACACTGCCTCCCTTAGGCAGTTCGTCGCCCCAAGTCCACTGATCGGGCTTACTCAAGCCTAAATTCGTTGCGCTGTTATGCCAGTAGAAGGTGCAAGGCTTCTTGCTACCACGCTGCTCAAACTCAAAACGAATCTGACACTCAGACGGCGCCAGCCATTCGTTACTCCCCACGACCGTTTCTGCTTCGACAGCGACGGGCTCATAGAGATCCAGAGCCCATACAGGCGCGTCAGCAATGTGCGGGAACCAATCGCCCAACATACCATTGCCATACTTGCGCCAACGTCGCCAGCCTCCGGGATGATAGCGGTTATTGAACGATGCAGCGGGGCACGGCCCCTGCCAAAGATCCCAGTCCAATGACGCCGGAATCGGGCTTTTCTGAGGCGGCAATGGATAGCCAGGTCGAACACCAAACAAGCCGTCAACTTTCAGATAACTGTGCACCTCATTGATCTGCCCAAACACATCGGCTTCCACCCACTCGCGCATCTGACGAAGGCCATCATAAGTATGCCCCTGGTTGCCCATGCAGGTGACTAAGTTGTAGTGCTGTTTGGCTTTCCGAAGCGTGCGCGCCTCCCAAATGTTATGCGTCAACGGCTTCTGCGTATAGACGTGCAGCCCACACTCCATCGCTGCCATCGTCGCGACAAAGTGAGTGTGGTCGGGCGTGCCGATACAAACAGCGTCAATCTCCTTGCCCATCTTGTCGAACATCACACGAAAGTCACTGAACGTGGCGGCTTTCTTGATATGGGGATACTTCTCCGCATGCTCGTGCAGACGGTTGGAATCGACATCACACAAGGCCACGATATTTTCGCCCTGCAAGCCGTTGTAAGCCATGTGAGCGATGCCTCCGGCACCGACCATCGCGACATTTAACTTACTGTTCGCAGATGCACCTGGCTGGCCAATACTGAAGCGTGGTAAGACGAAGGCTCCCGTGGCAACGGCAGCGGTTTGGATAAAATTCCTACGGGAGATGGAGTTCATAATATACGGATACTTTCCTGTTATTGTGGAAAGAGTATACACGCCCACCCGAATTTGGTCTAGTCACGCGATTGCGGGATGCCCTCCTGGGCAATGCGTCTCCAGACATTCCATTGTTGGTCGAGCTTCAAGTGAAAGCGGGGCCTTCAATCGCATGCCGTGCGGCGACCACCGAAGTGTGCAATTCATTCTAAAGTTCATTCGAGCCTCAAGACCTGAGACGCCCGTGCACAGCGTTGAACCTCCCCGCCCCCACTGATCAGTGGCAAAGCAGATAAGCCCGCACATGCCCCTCCTCTGTAGTGATAAACAATGTCAACCAGAGGAATATACGGGTTTCGTATCAACGAAACAGACCTGCCAGCTAAAGAAAAGCTCACCCAATAGAGGAGCCTTTCAGTTTAACATGACTATGCCCAAGTCATGTTCCCGTCCTGATCGCACCAACCGATGATAACCAGATGACTCGTCAGGGCGGTTTCCATTTCAGGTTCCGGCTCTCCGTGAAGTGGCCCCGAAATAATGGACAAGTGGTTTAGTTGGATCGATGATACGAAAATCGACCAATGAAACGAAAACGCAGAACATTCACTCCAGAGATAAAATCGAAGATCGCCCTTGAGGCGATGAAGGGCGAAAAGACGATCAACGAGATCGCTCAGCTCTACGAAGTTCACCCCAACCAGGTGAGCGCGTGGAAAGGCGAGATGATTGCGAACGCGTCCTCCGCGTTTGATCGTGGGAAGCGCATCAGTGATCAAGCCGAGCAGAGCGCTCGCAAAGAGAGCAAATTATATAAGAAGATCGGCGAGCTAAGTATGGACGTTGAGTTCTTAAAAAAAAGCTGCCGTAAGCTTGGGATCGAATTGCCAGCTGAGTATGATGATTGAAGCCGATCAAAACCATCCCAGCGTTCGCCGTCAGTGCGAGTTGCTAGAGCTCTCTCGCTCTGGTCACTATCGTCGTGGTAAGGCTCAGCCTTCCGCTCGTGATATCGCAAACGAACGTCTGCAGAAGCGCATTGATGAGATCTACACCGAGTGTCCATTTTACGGATCAAGGCAGATGGTTCGCCAGTTGCGCCGTGAAGGCCGTCATGTTGGCCGCAAGCGTGTTCAGCGTCTGATGCGCATCATGGGCTTGCAAGCGATTTGCCCGGGGCCGAACACGAGCAAGCCGCATCCAGAGCACAAGGTGTATCCTTATCTGTTGCGTAATGTGCCAATCACCCGCGTCGATCATGTCTGGTCAACTGATATTACCTATATCCCGTTGCAGGATGGACATGTCTATCTGTGCGCAGTCATTGATTGGCACAGTCGCTACGTGATCAGCTGGAGCGTCTCATGCTCAATGGACGGGCCTTGGTGTCGCAGTGTCTTACAGGAAGCCTTGATGCAAGGCCGCCCTGAAGTCTTCAACACCGATCAAGGCAGCCAGTTCACATCGCCTGATTATGTTAAAGAGCTGATCAGCCGAGACATCAAAGTCAGTATGGACGGGCGAGGTCGGGCCTTGGACAATGTTTTTGTCGAGAGGCTTTGGCGCACTGTCAAATACGAGAATGTATACCTCAAAGGCTATGAGGATATGAAACAACTCAAGGCAGGTCTCAAAGAATACTTTGAGTTCTATAATCACAAACGACCACATTCCTCGCTTGACGGTAGCACGCCAGCAGAGGTTTATTTTGCCGCAGAAAAAGATAAAGAAGCGGTTTAACTCGCACTGCTGCCCAGCGCCCCCATGGGGGCGCTGGGCAGCACTAAATCAACAACAGTAATAACCAACTAAGATCTAACTGCTACTGGTCCCAACAATGGGGGCCACTTCACGGTTCTTATATTCCTTTAATACAAATCTATCAGCTCGCTTGCTCACGATTGCCATTTTTGGCAACTATTTTGGCAACCGCCAAGAAAAATCGAGACCGTAAAAAACTAAACCACTACTAATCAGCGACTTTAGAATATCCTATTTTTCATTTGTAATCATCAGGTCGTCAGTTCGACTCTGACAGGTGGCTCCACTTTTAAAGCCCTTAAACATCACGTTTAGGGGCTTTTCTGGATCTAATCCTGAGCCAATATCCTAAGCTACCTTACCATCAGATCCGCGGGGGCCAGCAAATCCGGCCTGCAGCTTACTCAGCATATAATCGCAACAATTCAGTTTCTTTATCCATCACCCATAGCGTCACGGGCAGATCGTAATGGCGTATGAGTGCGCTTAGCTGCAAGAGCTCATCCACTTCGCCTACATTCTCAGTAATCAGAATCATGCCGGCACGTTTACCAGTTTCGAATGCATAGTTCAACGAATGGCCAAGCAATTCGTCCCACTTGCGAGTCCAATTTATTTCGATGGCGTGCGTTGCACTGACCATTTCGTGGCGTGTTTGATCACCGATAATTTGCTCTGGCTCGGCGCTGAGTAGTTTCGCCGCAATTGTTTGATAGCGGGTTAGCGGCTGCATTGAGCTGCTCGCCGAAAGGCTTAGTAAGGCGAACAGCAATGAAAGCAGTCCGGTGAAAGCAATTAAGAAGTGATATCGCATAACGCCAAAATAGTAAGCATATTAAGATTAGCAAGCCGAGTACATAAAAGAGGCCTCGATTGGCGCGAACGAACTATTTTGGAACCCGTAAAAAACGATAGTATTCGCGCAATGACTCATACCATTTTTGAAAAATAATCCATATTAAACGGAATCAAACTAGACCTGTGGAGGGAAACGCTCCGTCGTTTCCACCTGAATCATAAGCGAATTCTGATTATTACGCATGGAAATGACAGAGCATTTCCCTCCAGTATTTAAATGCGCAAAATTTATGAGAAATGGTATTAAATAACTGCGCCCACCAGCAGCAGATGCTCAGGATTCGCTCCGCAGCGGACACAAAAATAAGAGGACGTTCGCTCGCGCAAACGCCCTCCCAGTAAAAATCGAACCTGAGTCGCTGCTGTGTGCCTACAAGAGCGGCGCGATCACTAGACTCACAATGGCCATCACGTTAATCAAGATATTCATCGAAGGACCAGAGGTATCCTTGAACGGATCTCCCACCGTATCGCCAACCACACAGGCGCGGTGCGCTTCCGAATTTTTGCCGCCACAGTTACCTTGCTCGACGTATTTCTTAGCATTGTCCCAAGCACCGCCACTGTTGGCCATCATCAGCGCGAGTAACACGCCGCTAAGTAGCGCACCCACCAGCGCACCACCGAGTGTTTCTGGACCAAGTCCGAAACCGATCGCGACCGGTGCGAGTATCGCAATCGAAGCTGGCAGCACCATCCGTTTGAGCGCCGCATTGGTCGCAATATCAATACAACGATTGGAATCTGGCTTAGCATTGCCATCCAACAAGCCTGGGATCTCACGAAACTGGCGGCGTATTTCTCCAATCATTTCCTGCGCCGCGTCGCCCACCGCATCCATGGTGATCGCCGCGACTAGAAATGGACATAGGCCGCCTAAGAAAACGCCTGTAAGTACTTTGGGGTCAGACAACAGCAGCGCAAAGTCGACGTGGTACGAGCGGACTACATTGACGTAGGCCGCGATGATCGCCAGCGCCGCCAGTGATGCCGCACCGATCGCAAAGCCCTTACCAATCGCTGCAGTCGTGTTACCGACTTCGTCAAGCGAGTCAGTGATCTCGCGTACTTCCTGGCCGAGTCCAGCCATTTGCGCTATGCCTCCGGCATTGTCGGCAATCGGGCCGTAGGCATCGATACTCATCGTGATGCCGATGGTTGCTAACATACCCACCGCTGCGATGCCCACACCATACAGGCCGGCCATTGAACTCGCGCCGAGCAACACCAGCGCTACCACTGCTAGTGGGATTGCGACCGACTGCAAGCCAACCGCCACACCGCGGATCATCACCGTCGCAACGCCAGTCAAACCAGCCTTGGCAATCGAGCGCATCGGACTACCACCGGTATAGAATTCGGTTGATAAACCAATTGCGATGCCGCCAACCGAGCCTGCAACCACACACAACCAGACGTTCATCGAGATGCCAAGCAAAGTCACTACCGCGATCGCCGCTAGGATAAAAATAAACGCGGCGCCCATGGTCCCAGTGCGCAATGCCTTGGCGGGATCTTTCGAAGCCGACAACCAGACGATACCGATACCACTAAAGGAACATAGCAAACCCGTCGCTGCCAGTGCCAGTGGTAAGAAAATAAGCGCATGAGCGGTTTCAGCGAGTGCTTCGACTTGCCCAAGCGCGAGGGTCGCAGCGATCGCCATCGATGCGATCATGGCGTTGCAATACGACTCGAACAGGTCCGAGCCCATACCCGCGACGTCGCCGACATTATCACCGACGTTGTCCGCAATCACACCAGGATTGCGTGGATCATCTTCGGGGATACCCGCTTCCACCTTGCCGACCAGATCAGCGCCCACATCCGCCGCTTTGGTAAAAATACCTCCGCCGACACGGAAGAAAATAGCCACCAACGAACCACCCATTGCGAAGCCGTGGATGATGTGAATGTCGGCCTTGCTACCACCAAAGAACAGGAACAGTCCGCCGACGCCAAGCAAGCCCATCGAAGCAACCGTAAGCCCCATAATCGAACCACCAAAGAAGGCGGTTTTCAGCGCACGCGCAGCACCATGTTCGCTGGCAGCCAGTGCCGTACGGACGTTTGCCTTGGTCGCAGTAAACATACCAATCACACCCGCCATCGAGGAGCACAACGCACCTAGGAAAAATGCCAAGGACTCGTAGGGATCTTTCAAGATCAGTAGTCCGCCTACCAACAAGGTAAAGCCGCCAAGGATGACGAGTTCACGGCGCATAAAGAGCATCGCGCCTTGATGAATCTGCAGGGCAATATCGGCTACTTCGCCGCTGCCACCAGATTGTTTCATGATGTTGCGAAAAATGATTCCAGCAACGAGTAGACCAACCACACCTAGGGTAGGCACAAATAATTCAATTACATTCATAATATAGACTTAACAGATTAGTAGCGTGCGCTAGTCTCGGCGGAATTCCACCAGCGATTGTGCTCACCTAGAAGTGCATCCTTATCCGGCATCGGGTAGTACAGAAACTCTTCCTGGTCGCCGATGTAGAAACCATTTTGCACCATGTAATAAATAATATCCGGACGCGTGCCGCGCCGCTCGATCTTAGTTTTCTTGCCGCCATTACTATCCAGCGATCCTAGGCAGGTACGCAGATGGCTGATCGATGGGTACGGCAAGTTACTGACTTTGCCATTTTCGGGGTCGTCCGCAAGATCGCCCAATTGCATGTCCGCAAAAGCGATCTTGGGGATGTATAGTGGGTTGTCGGCATGCGTCACATACTGACAGAATTCACGCGGCTCCAAAGTACTGACCACGCGTGGCCCGACCGGACAAACTTCCTGATACATAAAGCGCTCGCGGTCAGTCTGCGGTTGGTATTGCCCCTGCTGAAGCGTCAGTACCAAGCCGTCCTTAGTAGCTAAGTGTAAATCACCCAGTGCGCTGAGCGGCACCCGCTCTAAAACACGATAGATCGAGACATAAGCAGAACGCCGCGGTGTGCCGTCGCTATGTTCGGTGCAGCGCGCACGAGCCAAGTCCATTTGCAATCCAGCAATATCAATACTGGGGTCGACGCTGAGGAAAATGGCGTGCGAACTGGATTGTTTTTGATCGCCAATGGCGAGGTATTTTCCGAATTGCTGCGGCGGAAGCATCGAAAAAATCAATGCTTCCGGGGTAAACGATAAGTAGAGATACTGAGACATAATTGGGGTATTAATGTGTGCGTATTTACGCTAGACTATAAAACAAACAATATTATTTGATAATATTAACCGCTTGCAAGAAATAATTAATTATACGTTAACAAGATTAGTCAGTAGGTTCGCCCTAATCGCCCCAATATGACCAATATACACCAAACAACGCAGTCAATCGCTTGCATATTAAAATTCATGTCAAAGCGGGCCTGGTTTTATATTAAAGCAGTTTTTTATGTCATAACCTCTACTTTACTATTTATTAAAGCATATAGGTTGATTTCACCAGTGGTGCCTCACTAAGATTGCCCTATTTCTTTAGCACTGGCAGATCGATGTCTACTCTTTTTAAAACTTCTTATATTTAGCTTTTTAGCTTCCACATGCCAGCCAAGAAATCCGCTCATAAAAAATCTAGATCTTTCGAGGAAACCCTCTGGGATACCGCCAATAAATTGCGCGGCTCTGTCGAGTCGTCGGAATACAAGCACGTCGTCCTCACGTTGATTTTCCTAAAATTTGTTTCCAACAAATTTGAGGAGCGCCGCGCCGAACTCGAGACCGAAGGCAAGATGGACGAGCTCGACAAGGTAGAGTGCTACTCCATGCGCAATGTCTTCTACCTGCCAAAGACCTCCCGCTGGTCTTACATTCTACAGCATGCCAAACAGCGTGCCATCGCCCTTAAGATCGACTCCGCCCTCACCGCAGTCGAACAAAGCAATGCCTCACTCAAGGGTGCCTTGCCAGACAATTACTTCTCCCGCCTCGGGCT
>JABJQI010000142.1 GCA_018663485.1 Opitutia bacterium | reverse complement strand
GTACTGACCACGACCACCAGCACCGGATACGCCGAGGCCAAAAAACGCTACAAGCAACACGTTTATAGCATTGGCATATTTCCGCTCGATTTTTGGCTTTTTTCACGTCTAGCGTGGCAACGGATCCAGCCTGACGTAATTATTATGACCGAGAGCGAACTCTGGCCTGAGCACTTGCATCGAGCCCGTAACAGCGGCACCCCCACATTCTTAATCAATGCACGTATCTCAGATAGAAGTTTTAAACGTTATCAAAAAGTACCTAGATTCGCAAAACGCCTGCTACAAAAGCTGGACTATGTCTTCGCAGCCAGTGACCTAGACCAAGCTCGTCTCATTGAGCTGGGCGCCAATGCAAACACCACCGTATCCACTGGTAGTATCAAATTCGACGTCACTCTCGGGACGCAACTCGATCAGCTCGCACATAAGGCGCTCTGTGAAGAACTTGGGTTTGGACACCAGGCCGAGCAAGAGCCACAGCCACCGTTCATCTTACTCGGATCTTCGACTTGGCCAGGCGAAGAAGCGGCTCTCCTCCGCATCCAAGCGAGTGTCATTGCGACAGGCATCGATTGCCGTCTGCTTTTAGTGCCTCGCCATGCAGAGCGGGCTCTGGAAATCATACGCTTACTCAAACAGCAGCCGCTCACTTGGCATCAACGCTCACAAAACACCGCGACCCCGAACAGCGTCAGTATTCAGTTGGCCGACACAACTGGTGAGCTCGCTCGCCTCACGCAAGTGGCGGACCTAGCCTTCGTTGGCAAAAGCCTTGAACCAAATATAGGCGGGCAAACACCGATCGAAGCAGCTGGCATCGGCATCCCTATTTTAATGGGGCCAAACATGATGAATTTTAAGGCAGTGGCAAAATCCTTAGTGCATAGTGGTGCCGCGCTCTACGCAAACGATGAAAACCAGCTCAAAGCACTCGTCCTCGATCTAGCCAAAGACTCGAAGGCACGAGCTGCAATGTCACAGGCGGGCAGAGGCTGGCACGCAGACAATAAAGGTAGCAGCGCGCGGATCGCTCATACGATCCTAGCAGCGCTAGACTAAGAAGTTGCTAAGTATACTAGCTGCCTGCAGAAACTTCGTATTGCTCCATGTCAGGCGGCACCGCGCCCAAGGCTTCTTGCATAGTCGTCAAGCCGTCCTTGACCTTCAGCATACAGTCTTGGTGCAAAGTCTTCATTCCATTACGCATCGCAATTCGTTTGAGCACGACCGCCTCTTCTTCGGAATTAATCGCTTGAACAAGCTCTTCACTGGTCGCCATCAATTCGTGAATACCGACACGGCCTTTATAGCCATTACCGCCACAACTCGGGCAGCCATCTTCGCTCGCCCGCGGAACTTTTCCAGCCCACCCTAAAGCACGCTGCATAATCGCAGCTTCGTTACCAGTCTGCAGATGAACTTGCTTACACGTTTTACAGACACGTCGCATCAGCCGTTGAGCACACACACACACTAAAGAAGCTGAAATCATAAACGGTTCCACGCCCATCTCAGTCAGTCGAGAAACAGTCGTCGGAGCATCATTGGTGTGCAGGGTACTGAAGAGCATATGGCCTGTAAGTGCCGCTTCAACAGCGATGCCAGCTGTTTCCTTATCACGAATTTCACCGACCAAAATCACATCTGGATCTTGACGAAGGAATGCACGCAGCGCAGTAGCGAAAGTAAGACCGATCTTACGCTGCATTTGCATCTGCAATAGGCCAGGCAAGGTATACTCGATCGGATCCTCCGCGGTACGAATACAGACATCGACCTTATTAATTTCATTCAGCGCAGAATAGAGCGTCATCGACTTGCCAGAACCAGTCGGCCCACAGTGCAAGACCATACCATAAGGGCGCGTGATCAATTCTCTATAACGACTGAGATTCTCATCTGAAAATCCCAACGCAGGTAGCGGCAAAGTGCTCTTTTGCTTATCCAAGATACGCATGACCACACCTTCACCATAATTCAGTGGTGCCGTCGCTACACGTAAATCCACGTCGATGCCCTTTTTGTTAAATTGCTTAAACTGAATACGCCCATCCTGCGGCAATCGCTTTTCAGCAATGTCGAGCTCAGCCATCACTTTCAAACGAGCCAGCAATGCACCCGAGGCCGCAGGCGGCATCGAAAGTTGATGCTTTAAAATACCATCGATACGAACACGCACTCGTGTCTCCATCTCAAAAGGTTCAATATGGATATCACTGGCACCTGCAAAATAAGCCTCTTCAATGATCCGATTACCCAGCTTAATAATCGGCGCAGACTCTTCGTCGGAGAAATCATCCTCCGAATCTTCTTCGCTCGCAAAATCCATACCGAGCGCTTCGACCACATCACCAAAACCCACGGCCTGCCGCTCTTCTTCATCACCGCGCAATGCATCATTAATTGCACCTTCCAGCCCAAGAAGCACTGAGACAGGCATTCCGGCCATCTCTTTCACCTTGTTAATCGTCTCTAGATCAAATGGATTACTCACGGCGACGATGATGTAATCACCGGCAAACCCGAGCGGCAGGACGCTATTTTCACGGCAAAAGTCCTGCTCTAACTTCGAAAACGTCGCCTCATTGACCAGACAATGCTTTACGTTAATCGGCGGCATATCGAATGCTTGCGCCTTTGCAAATAGGACCTGAAACGGGGAGATTTTATACTCTTCAAATAACAACGATTCCAAAGCCAAACCTGAAAAATCCTCATCCGTATCGATTATTGTTTGGCATTGCGCATCCGACAGGTACCCCATCTTGAGTAAATTTTTAACGATCGAGGCTTGAATACGGGCAAGTGCCATAAGTGAACAGGGTTGGGGTCAGTCAGTGAGAATTCAGTTTTTACAGAATCGACATCTTAAAGATTAGATAGGTTCGGATAGAGTAAGGGCAACCGTTTCAAATCGTCTTCAATTTCTACATCTGAGGCGAGCTCAAGTCGACGCACCAAAACCTCCACAGAATTCCCCGAAGCCAACAACTCATTCTTAAGTTGCTCAGTTTGAGCCTTTTTAACTAATTTAGCCAGCCGGATTTCTGCAGTAGGCACCACGTTTTCACCGAGTCCACCTTTGAAAGCTTTAAGGCCAATGGGTTCATCTTTACTCGCCAAGGCAGCAGCCGAGATGACTTCCTGTATCTGTTGGTAATTTCTCGGCCATTCGAACGCTAACAGCTTATATACCGCTTCTTGAGTGAATTCTGCCGCTAGTGGCTTAGAACTACGATCAGCTAGCAAACGAGCAAAACGACGTGCGTATTGAGCAATATCGATCGGACGCTGACAAAGCGGAGGCAAGATGCATCCAAGCGAATCTGCCTGCTGTAAAAAGTGCTTCTCCGACACTGGGCCTTGCAGCACATAAACAAAAAGGACATTTTTAACAGAATCGACAGACTGCAGAAATGCCGTCAAATGGGTTTGTGCTTCAGGAATTTGATCTAACGACTTCAAGCGAATCGAAAGGACATGACTCTGCTCTTCATCCGCAAGCCGCTCTTTGATCTGACTGACATCTACAGCTGTGAACTCTTCGAAGTTTAATTCCTGAATCGGCTTATCCTGATTGCCACGCCACGATGAAATATCCTTTACTGCGAGGCTCGCATCACCACCAGCAGGCTCAAGTATAAACAAACTAGTGCCACTCTGACTGATAGCCCACGCAGCTTGCATAAAGCGTATTGATGCTGCACAGCCTGCACTAAAGAAACGTGGTTCTTCGGGATACCTCCGATCATTCGCTGCAGAGTCATCACTGCTAAGCTCACGATCAAATTCCTCTTTCTCCTCGCTCGTCATCTGCTCTGCAAACTTCGCAACATGCACTAGGAATGCTGTCGTATCCAAGGGCTTCTCCATTACCAAAGTGACACCCATATTTGCCACTTTGACTAACTCAGGAGTATTCATCAGCCCAGAGACTAAAATAAAAGGTAAATTCGGATACAGATTGCGAGCTTCCCGAAGAAACTCGGCACCATCCATCACTGGCATCTTATAATCTGAGATGACCAAATCATAAGGAATCTCTTCCAATTGATCAATTGCCCGTTCTGGACGCGTTGCCATATCGACTCGATAGTTGTGCTGAATCAGAAGATCCTGAAGCATTTCAGCATAGTTCTCTTCGTCGTCTAAAACTAATATTCGTCCAGCCATAGTAACTACTCCCGTAAAGATCTGTTGGTCGCCTGATTTACTTTAATGTTGCCCCGACCACTGTCGTATCTGTGCCAAAGAAAGCGGCGACTTTTGCTTTATCGCCGCCCAAAAGAATCGAAGTGGCTCGCACATAATCAACACGTGCACGTGATAGCCGCGCTTCAAAACGAGCCCGCGGTGAAGCTAGCATAGCCGACTGCAGCGCAGAAGTGACTGCAGATAGCATCAACACCTCGCCGGGATTGGATTCCATCACTTGCCGGACTGTTAGCCGTAGTTGCTCGTAATTATTATCCCATGGTTGTTTGCTAAGAAAATCTCTAGCAGAGGCTTCAAATCGAGAGACAGTGGACATCCCCTTCTCTCGAATAATATCGACGACCATCTGCTGCGCCAAGACCGCAATATCCAGTACACAATCGCGCAAGGCGGGTACACAAACTTCTGCCGTGCCCATCAAAATATACAAATCCTCATCGATACGCCCTTCATCATACAGCGCATCTAAATCGCCATTCGCACAAAAAATCGTCCTCAACGGAATATCGATCGACTCGAATACCCCCACACATTTTGACAAAACAGTGGCGAGACGCTTTTGCGCGCCGGTCATAGACTCGACACCCAACAGCACACAGGTAACTCGCTCTGCTTTGAAGAGCTTAGCCTTCTCTACCATCGAAAGCACTTGCTCGGCATCGAACGATCCTGAGCTCAAATAAATAAAGTGCTCTTTCTCATTCTCGTAGAAGTTTCGAATGTCTTCACAGATCAGACGAAATTGTGTGCCAGGCTCACCAATTAAAGAGAGCGTCGATTTAAAATTACGCAGGTTATAAAGACGTTCCGCAAAATCAATGGATGACTGCGACTTACACGGAAAAGAGCCGAAAGGAAAACCACGCGCCTCGACTTCGACCGCAGCTCCTTCATTCAAAGCAACGTCGTACGACTGAGTGTTTTGCTTCAAGCGTTTTGCCTCGTCAATGAGCTCAACAGTCCGATCTAGCATAGAAAAGATATTGAGTGGTTTCAAGAAAACACCACCCACGCCACCACTGATGAGTGAACGAATCGTATCATTTTCCATAAAACCAGAAACCATAATAACAGGAACCTCAGGCTTTATATGCTTAATCAATTCCATGAATTCAGCTCCACTCATGTCCGGCATTTTGTGATCGGTCACGACCAAATCGTAGTCGGTATTTCTAAAAACTTCGAGCGCTTCTGTTGGATCTGTGAGCGATGTAACAATGTAATCCGCCTGTTCAAAAATGTCCGTCAATAAGCTATTGAAGTCCACATCGTCATCTAAAATTAAAACGCTATAAGCCATATCTCCCTGGATCTATCCAAGACTCTACAAATCCCCCTCAGCTACAGCTTTCTCAGCAGCTAAAACATCCTCTAAACGCTCAAGACCTCGACTCATCGAAGCCATTGAAGTGCCATACCAAACGACTTTACCATTCAACAGCCCTTCCCAGTGCCTCACCACCGGTTCACTCAAATAATAGCAAGTCGCAACCATGTAAGTTTCCTCGACCTTATCGAAAGGTATAGTCGAAGAGGCCCAACAGAGTGATAAATCCAGCTCGGTTGAAGGCAGCGAACCCAGCTGAACCTGATTTAAGTCAATAAGGCCGATACCATACTCCTCAACGATGTGATCGAGCAAGCGGGCTTCGTCTAGCATCTTTAAATCGTATAGCAGCGTCGTTAATATAGACGCATTCTTCAACAACTCAGGCGATCGAATAGCCTGCATAAACTTCTCATTTGCAGAATCTAAATCAGCACTGGACAGCAAGCCCTTATTCACCAAATAAGATCCAAGGAAACGGTTACTGCGAAGAATGAGTGCTTTATGTTGCTGCATGGGTCGTAGATTCAATTAATATGCGACATAATGCAGCATGACGTCAAGTGGTGAGACCGCTCAATCCAGTTAATCGGTGTAATACCCAACCGCGAAGTGAATCGATGCAGGCGCTTAAAAATGACCTCGGCCGCCGGACAGATTAAGCCAATCCAGAATAACAGTGTCAAACAGACCACAATGAACGAAAAATCCTGCGATAAATCGCGGGCTATTCGCTCAATAATAATGACGGTCAATACTATACGAACTTTTTAAATAAAAGCGTCGCATTGTGTCCGCCAAATCCAAGGTTATTACAAATCGCGACGTTCACTTCTGCTTCACGCATCTCGTTTGGCACGCAATCGAGATCACAATCGGGATCAGGTTCATCGTAATTAATGGTCGGTGGAATCTTACCATCACGAATCGCAAGGGCGCAAACCGCAGATTCAATACCACCCGCAGCCCCGAGCAGGTGCCCTGTCATACCTTTGGTAGAAGAAACTGGGATCTTGTAGGCGTGATCACCCAGCGCTTTTTTAACCGCGCCAGTCTCGAACTTATCATTGTAGGGAGTCGAAGTGCCGTGCGCATTGATATAATCAACATCTTCTGGTTGCAGGCCAGCTTGCTTGATTACCTTGGAAATAGCAAACGAAAGTGCCTTACCTTCTGGATCGGGAGAGGTGATGTGATACGCATCACAAGTTGCACCATAACCAGCAATTTCACAGTAGATTGTCGCACCGCGCGCCTGCGCATGCTCCAAAGTCTCCATAATTAAGACTCCAGCGCCTTCCCCCATCACAAACCCATCACGACCTTTATCAAAAGGACGGCTAGCACGTGTAGGTTCATCGTTGAAGTTTGTACTCATCGCTTTCATTGAACAAAACCCAGCATAACCAAGTTCTGTGACGGCAGCCTCGCTACCTCCAGCAATCATCACATCGACATCATTGTCGCGCAACATACGAAATGACTCACCAATACTATGTGTGCCAGAAGCACAAGCACTGACGATGCCGTAATTGGGGCCACGAGCACCCAACTCAATTGCAACCACACCACTGGCGATGTTTGCGATTAAAGAAGGAATCATAAATGGAGACACCTTGCGCGGCCCCATCTCAAAGAGACGCCTGCTTTGCATCTGAGTCGTTAACATTCCACCAATACCAGAGCCAACCAGCACGCCGAAACGGTCGGCATCCAGCTTGCTTGGATCAATTCCAGCATCAGCTAATGCAAGTCTGGACGAAGCGACTGCGAACTGAGTAAAGCGATCGTTTCGCCGAGCATCTTTCGGATCCATGAAGTCACCCGGCTTAAAATCCAGAGCTTCCGCTCCGACCTTACTGGCATATTCAGTTGTATCGAATGACTGAACCCGATCGATACCACTTTTGCCAGCAAGGAGGCTATCCCAAAAGGAATCGACGCCATTGCCGTAACTTGTGACAGTTCCGATACCGGTGATCACTACACGCTGTCGTTTAAACGATTCGTCCATAGTCTCTGATAAAAAGTAAGCCGCGATTAAGCGGCTTAAGTTGTGAAATGTAATAAAAGGGCTTACCCGGCCTTTTCAGTGATGTATTTAACGACATCGCCTACAGTCTGTAGCTTTTCAGCATCAGCTTCTGGGATTTCGCCGTCAATCTCGTCCTGAAACTCTTCTTCAAATGCCATGATCAGCTCGACTGTGTCGAGCGAATCAGCACCAAGATCGTCCAGGAAAGACGCTGCTGCCGTTACCTGCTCTTCATTTACGTTAAGCTGGTCTACGATGATTGTTGATACGCGTTGTTCGATTGTTTGTTCTGACATAATATATTAGATTTAGATTAAGTTCTTTTCAGCATCACATGACCATACCACCGTCAACTGTAAAAACTTGACCGGTAATATAACCTGCTTCTTCTGAGGCGAGAAATGCGGTTGCATGTGCGATGTCTGCTGAGCAGCCCATACGCTTCATCGGGATCGCTCCAACGATGGCTTTTTGCTGCTCTTCATTGAGTTCAGCAGTCATATCAGTTGCAATGAACCCAGGAGCCACGGCGTTGACCGTGACATTACGCGCCGCAAATTCTTTGGCGAGGCTCTTGGTGAGACCAAGCATACCTGCCTTGGCAGCTGCATAATTTGCCTGTCCTGCGTTGCCAGTTAAACCAACTACCGACGATATATTAATAATACGCCCCCAACGTTTGCGGGTCATCGGACGTGCAAGGTGCTTAATCCAGCTAAAGCAGCTCGTGAGATTGGTATCAATCACGTCACTCCAAGCATCATCGCTCATACGGAACAAGAGACCGTCTTTGGTGATTCCAGCGTTATTGACCAGAATGTCGATGTTGCCATGCTCTTCCAAAAGTTGCTCTGAAGCGGTCAGAACAGCCGTGTTGTCCGCAACATCGACAGCAAGCGATTGAGCAGAACCGCCAGCCGCATTGATAGCATCTGCAACTGCACCGCAAGATCCGGCAGAACGGCTCACGCAAATCACATGATGCCCTTTTGCTGCCAGTAGCTCAGCTATACTCTTGCCAATTCCGCGGCCCGCTCCAGTGACGAGTGCTATTTTTTTATCAATTGTTTCAGTCATTCAAAAAATTAAGTTAACTTTTATTTATATAAAGTCTTCCCTATTATTTCGACTCGGGGCAAGCACGAATGTTACTTTTATCGAGCAATATTGACAGCAGAGCCCGAAGTGGACTCAAGTGCATGTATGTCGAAGCCCGAAGAACAACGCATTCAAAAAATTATAGCCAACGCAGGCATCTGCTCACGTCGTGAAGCAGAGCGCCAGATTGAAGATGGTAATGTACGTGTTAACGGCAAAAGAGCCGAACTCGGCGACAAAGCACTCCCTGATGCAGCGATCTTCGTAAACAACAAGCCGATCCTGCACAAACAGGAGCGCTCGATCACACTGGTAATGAATAAGCCAAAAGGCTACGTCTGCACCAACTCAGACCCCTTTGCCGAAAAAACGGTCTTTCAACTCCTTCAACCCGACCTGCAGCGTCTGCGCCTCTTTTGTGCAGGCAGACTCGATAAAGACAGCGAGGGTCTTCTTATTATTACCAACGACGGCGACCTCGCCAACAAGATCGCCCACCCAAGCACCGAAATTACCAAGCGCTACCGCGTCGTGCTTAACAAAGATTTCAAAAAAATAGATATTCCGAAGCTATTGGCTGGCGTTGAATTTGAAGGCGACTTCCTCAAAGCAGAGCGAGTCATCCCCGCCCCCGACCTAGGCGAAGGTTCTGCACGTCGCCTAGAAGTGCATCTTCATCATGGTAAAAAGCGCGAGATCCGTCGTTTATTCGAAGCTCACCGCTATTTTGTCAAAAAACTTGTTCGCGTGCAAATCGGCGGTATTATTCTAAAGAATATTCCTAAGGGTGGCATCAAAATACTCGGTAAAAAAGATATCGAACGCCTCTTTATTAAATAACCTCATAGAATTCTTTTTTATTATTTGATTATGCAGTTTTGGCGCATAACTACCTCCGCACTTACCGCTGTAATTTGTGCTACGTATTTAAACGGAGGCGACATCATCCTCCGAATGGCGCCATCCGCGGAGGCCGCAATTATTACCAAAATTGATGCCCACTCATTACTTATGCAGTCCACGCACGCCGTGGAGGAAGTGAACCAAGCGCAACAGGGCTGGAAATGCCTCGAGTACAGCACCATAATCGACGGCTACATGCTGAACCAGCGGCTCTCAAAGAACTGCGACGCCGCGCCTAATAGCTTGGTGCACCTAGAGCCCAACGAGCATTCTCATGTGCTGACCACGATCCAGCGACATGATAGATTCGAAATTATCGCCTACAACGACACCTGGTCGACCATTCGTGCTTACAAGACTGTGACCGCTTACTTCAACTCACTCGCCATCTCAAAGGATGCGCGCGATCAAGTGCCGACGCACGCTCTCGCGCAGCGCCTCAAGATTGAGCCGAATGTAAAGATCGGCCAACTTGCACCCAATGCGCTTAAACCAGAAAACATCAAATGGCACGCCGCCGCCCTCGGAACGCCAACTCCCATTTTAGCTAAGAAAGTACAGCCAACAGAACGAATGCAGCCTGGCATCATCATGACTGGCCCCGCCGACCAGCAAAAACCTGAACTCCCACAGCGCCCCGACGTCGATGCAAATTCACCCCTACGAAATTTAGCCGGAACTCTAATTCGGGAAACGAGTCAGTTAGGGCCGCGTTTTCCAATTCGCCTTAAATCGCCGACAGGCCAACAAACTACCTATGTCGATATGTCTCAATTTTTTATTAACGACCTCCGCCCCTTACTAAATCAAAAAGTGCACATCATCGGTGAAGTTAGGCCTGTCGTAACCGGCAGCCAAGACCTTATAATTCAGGCTCGCACCATCCGTCTAGCGGAATAAATTCCACACACTTACTAAGCTTAACAGAAATAAGACTAACACAATCATGCAACTCATCGACGGCAACGCAATCGCAGCATCTATCATTGAAGAAATCACCGCCGAAGTCGGCGCACTTTCAGGTAAAAAACCAGTAGTCGCCTTCATCCGCGTCGGCGAAGACCCAGCGTCAGTCTCCTATGTGCGTAAAAAGGAGAAAACCGCGGAAAGAATAGGCATCGAAAGTCGCCTATCACTGCTACCGGAAAGCATTACATCAGAAGAGCTGTTCGCCCAAATTGACGCACTCAACGCAGATCCCGACGTCAATGGTATCCTCATTCAAGCACCGCTACCAAAGCACATTAATGAAACCGCTACTTTTAACCGTGTCCTTCCGGGCAAAGACGTTGACGGCTTCAACACCGTTAACATTGGTAAACTCTGCCAAGAAGACAGTAGCGGCTTTGTCGCCTGCACACCTGCCGGCATCGTTCAACTGATTAAGCGCAGCGGCATCGAAACCGAAGGTAAGCATGTCGTCGTACTTGGCCGCAGTCAAATCGTCGGCAAACCAGCCGCTCTACTTATGATGCAAAAAGCTTGCCCGGGCAATGCTACCGTCACCGTTTGCCACTCTCGCACCGCCGACCTACCAAGTATCACGCGCCAAGCCGATGTGCTGATTGCAGCGATTGGGCGCGCCAATTTCGTCACCGCAGACATGGTCAAAGACGGCGTCAATATCATCGACGTCGGCATCAATCGCGTTGAAGACGCCAGTAAAAAGAACGGCTATCGCCTAGTTGGCGATGTCGAGTTTCCCACCGTCTCAGTCAAGGCTGCACACATTACGCCGGTCCCTGGCGGTGTCGGGCCGATGACAGTTGCCATGCTGATGCACAACACCCTGCGAGCCTTCAAAGCCACTCAAGCTACTCAAGCATGAGCACACAGCACGCTCCCCCTGGGCCAACATCGATCAAACCAGCCAACCCGCTCGACTCAGTATTGTGCGACAACGGGCCGATGCCGACGGCGCGCTTTGTTATTCGTGCGTTGGCATTCTGTTTAGATTTAGCGCTAATTCTTGGCGTCAGTGCGCTAATTTTGAAAGTGACGCTATTTAAAAGCTTCCCCGAGGCGGCTTCAATTTGGGCAGATTATAACGTAGCCATGCAAAACCTCGATTATGCAAAACGCATGATCTTCGATATGAATGGCACTAACCCTGAACTATTTGAAATCATTTCTTATGCCTTAGGCACGACAATCACGGTGGCCTGGTTCTACTTTTCTACTGGAGAAGCATTCTTCGGCGGTAGTTCAGTCGGCAAACGCTGCTGTCGGCTGCATAGCATTAGTACCATTACACTCGGTGAGCCAACGCTCTTTAGTGGCATCGTTCGTGGAGGGCTAAAAACAATTATGCTCTTTAGCTTTGGTATCATTGGCTGGGCAGCGATGCTCATCCCACTATTCTTCAACAAGCGACGCCAAATGGGCCACGATCTACTGAGTCGAACAGCCGTTATCGACGAAACTCAACTCCAAGTAATCGAGCCGCTCAACAGCACATCTGCAAATCCTAATTAACTTTTCTGTTTTAACTTCTGAAAAGTCAGACTATATTTTTGTATACTGTAGCAAATCAGACAACCGCCTACATCCGCCTCGTAAACAAGCATACTCGTGAGTAATTACCGTAAGCCTAAAATCCTCGTTGTTGACGATCAACCGATCAACATTAAGCTGCTGCAACGCAAACTTGAACGACAAAATATGGATATTCTAGTCGCTTACAATGGACGCGAATGCTTGGACATTGTTGAACAGAATCTCCCCGACCTAATTCTGCTCGACATCATGATGCCCGAAATGGACGGCATTGAAACTTGCCAACATTTGAAGGCAAATCCGGCGACTGAGGCCATCCCCATCATCTTCATCACCGCCAAGGCTTCGAAAGAGGGGAAACTCGAAGGTCTAAATGCTGGCGCAGTCGATTACATCACAAAACCGATCGATCTCGATGAGACCTTGGCCCGCGTACGCACACAGCTTCGCCTGCAAGAGGTGTTTCGCGAAAACCTAGAATTACAAACACGCCTCGGCGAGGTTCGAAAGTCAGCTGCAGTGGGAGCCATTACTCAAGGGATCGCGCATAACTTGAATAATCTACTCGGCGTCGTTGTCGGTTATCTCGACTTAATCAAAAACGGCTACGACAGCCCCGACATGGTTAAACGTAGCGTTACTCTGATGGATAATGCGGTTAACCGTATGGTCGATATTATTCGCCAACTCGGAACTATCGCCAACAACGAACGCATCGAACTATCCACGCATTCTATCGACTTGCTACTAAACAACAGTATTGACCGTCTGAATAATGAACATGGCATCCCCGCTCGAGTCTTGCTCGATTCGCAACTCGACGAAAGCGCCACCATTTCTGCGAACCCAGAAATATTCGAAATTATCCTCGTTAAGCTGCTCATCAATGCATGGGAAAGCTATGCGAAGGGCACCGCAGATGTGGACCGAACCATTCATCTCACTGCCTGCATCGCGCGCGGAAATGGCCCTGCAATGTTAGAGGTCAAAGTCATCGACCATGGCGCTGGTATTGATCCAGAAGTCACAGACACTTTATTTGAGCCGTTCATCACAACCAAGACCTCGGTCGGTCGCGGCATGGGGCTTACCATATCACGTCACACGATCCGCAACCTTGAAGGAGAAATCACCCTCAAACCCAACCCAGACTGCGGCGTAACCGCCACAATGACCCATCCCTTGTAAATGAGTATTCGTATCGTATTTATTGGTGCTGGCAGCATGGCCGCTGCCATCGTCCGTGGCCTAATCGAAGAAGAACACTACCTTCCTGAAGAAATTGCCTGCACAGGAGGCAACGGCACTAGCGGCCCAGAACTTGCCGAGCTCACCGGCATCCAATACGCCAAGGACATTTTTAAGGTGATTCGAAAAACGGAGACCATCGTACTCGCCTGCAAGCCTTACCAACTCGCCGTCAT
>JABJQI010000183.1 GCA_018663485.1 Opitutia bacterium | reverse complement strand
TAAGGAAAGAACGACGAGTGATGGGGTTAGTTTTAAATTGGCTCATGATAGTCGGGGCTTACTTGGATTTGAACAGTGGGTGTGTAGTAATAATGTGTATCATATCACGCATACGGTAATTAGTATACTGAGAACGGGTCACCATCGCCAGTATCGCTTCCTCATCAGAGAACTCCATCGTGCGACCAAGGCCGTAGGCGCTCATCGATTCGATCATCTCCTTGGCCAACTTGTGTTTTTGGGTTTTAAGTAGGGCCTTTAAATGATCGAGGTCACGGTAAATCATGCCACTCACTAATTTGCCGCTTTCTTGGATATGAATATCATCTTTGCCGACTGTTTCCGTATCGCGCCAGCGGCCAACAGTATCAAAAACCTCTAGCCCAAATCCCAACGGATCCATCCGGCTGTGGCAAGATGCGCAGGCTGCTTGAGATTGGTGTCGTTGGACCATTTCGCGATTGGTCAGTGGCTGCTTGGATGCACTGCTAAGTTCGGGGACATTGGGCGGTGGCGGCGCGGGCTTATCATTGAGTAATTTCTCAAGAATCATGGCGCCGCGAATGACAGGTGAGGTGCGCTCGCCATTTGAACCCATTGTCAGAAATGCGCTTTGGCCGAGTAAGCCGCCGCGCGGGGAGTTCCAGTCCAATGCAATCTTTTGAAAGGCATTCGGGTCATCTGAGCGAGTGAGCGGTATGTCATAATAGTCAGCCAGCAGCGAGTTAGCCACGATAAACTCTGAATCAATTAAATTCGTAATCGGCAGATCTTCGCTCACTAAAGTTTTATAAAATTCGATGACTTCGCGGTAGGCAGAATAGCGTACACCCGAATTAAACAGATAATATTGGTTTTCATCGACCGTGATTGCTTGGTAGCGGTCTAAGTCACCCCATTGGCTGGAGAAACCTTCGTAAAATGCTTCCGATCTCCAATCCGCCAGCATGCGATTGACTTGACCTTTAACTGCCTTGGGGTCGGACAGGGATCCATTTTCAGCAAACCGATACAGCTCCTCGTCTGGGAGACTGCTCCAGAGGAAATATGCCAGCCTGACTGCAAACTCTCGATCACTCAACTGGCGGTCCTTGGGGCCTGATCCCACTTCTTCTAAATATAGAAAACTAGGGGAGGCCAAAACGACCGCGATTGCCTCACCCATTGCTTGGTTGAAGTTTTGCCCGTTCGCCCGATTCTCCTCAAAAAATGCCATTAGGCTATCAATGTATGCCGGTTCAGGTTGCTTATGGCGAAATGCTTGGTAGGCGAATCGCTCGATGAACTCCCGTGCATTGTCATCTGAATTCAATGAACTGCTGTAGCGCGATGCACCATCTTTAGCATTGATCAGTTCACCGAAGAAATTGGTTTGTTGTCGGTAGAATGGCCCCTCGATTTCGAGCCAATCGACCCAAACGGCGGCCCAAGCCCCGGGTTTATCCACCAGCTTGATGTATTTGGAGACCCCACCGTTGATATCAGGCCTATTCTCATAGATGGTTAAGTTGTGACTATCATCTCCAAAGCGAAGCCTGTTTAATAGTTCGACTTCATTTGGCTGGCTGTCGGTGCCGTCGAGTTTGAAAATGCCGACAACGCCATCAACAGATTCCAGTTTTAAATATTTTCGCACTTCTGGCGCTCCCTCGACCGCACCGCCATTGATGCGAATACGGTAACTGGCGCGAATGTCCGGGTTGCGTCCAAAGTTCACACCGATACGTGCAGGATTCCGAACATCGGCAAAATAAAACGCCTTATCTACCAACGGATATTTCAGATACTTGACAGGCTTATCATAATCGAAGCGCTGTCTAAAGTAGATCTTCATATCTCCGGCATCTTGAAATCCGATTTCTTGCCAGGTTTTACCTGCATCCAGCATCTGCTTCTTACGCACAAATTCGGCCACTTTTCCGCGAAGTTTTGCGGTATGCGGGTTCTCTGGCTCTATTCGTTTGGTGGTATTTTTAGCTAGCGGTCGGCCTGACCACTTAAATCCTTGTTCCACAATTTTTTTGCCAAGTTCGAAATACTTATCGAAATCATTGGCGCTAAAGAACTGCTCTTCACCCACCGTATCAAATGAGTCTGCTTCAGCGTCTGGAGGGATCATGTGCGGTGAGATCTCAAAGCCGAATAAATCACGAATGGTATTGGCATATTCACGCTGATTGAGTCGGCGCATGGTGATTTCTCCGCCATTTGCGGTTAATCGCTTGCGCGCATCAACCAATGAGCGAGTCAATGAATCCAGCACGTCGATTAATTCCTGGTTCGATGGTTGAGGCTCATCTTCCGGTGGCATTTCACCACCGTTCAAAACATCCAGTACATCCTGCCAGCGTTGAGCGGCATCGTTGGTGGTAATTTCCCAGTGCACTTGATCGAATCGCAACTGACCTTTTTGCTTTTCTGAGCCATGGCACTGCATGCAATGTTGCTCTAGGAATGGCTGAATAATTTCTTGCGAGAGAGCTGTGCCCTCGACCAGCGAGTCAGGCTCCTGTTGCAATGAGTCGCTCTGGTCTGCGACTAACTTTGCGGCATCTTGCAGTTCGTCCTTTAATGAACTGATAAAGGCGGCTAATTGAGCGGTATCAGGCCTGGGTTCTTCTTCTGGGGGCATTTCACCGTCTTCTAATACAATCAGCACCTCCGACCAAAATTCAATCGAATCGCGCTTATCCAAGTCCCATGAGGCACTGTCAAAGCGAACCTTGCCCTTTTGCTTGTCTGGGCCATGGCAGGCGATGCAGTTTGCCTCGAGAAAGGGCTCAAGTTCCGATTGTAAAAATGGTGAGTGCTGCAGTGGGGCGGTAGGGGCAACGACTGCTGGCGGAGGCTCTTCAATGATCACGGGCTCAATGACCGGCACAGTGATTGGTTTCAACGGTGCACTGGGTGTAGTTTGAATCGTCCAATACACATAAGCCCCGACGCCCGAAACGAGTGCGAGTGTTAATAATAACGACGTTTTACCGGGTGACATGAAGATATGCTTCGGGTTGAATGCAAAAAGGTTATGAGATACTCTTTATAAGAGGCATATTCTAGCAAGTGGAAAAAATCCGTAACGGACAAAAAAGACCAGCATAGGTCGTGTTAGCTGCTAGCAGCAGCACTTTTAGTCGGTTGCAGTGGAGCTTGCGTGACAGCCTGTCTACATCATGCTGAGAAATCGTGGACGATGCGTTTGCTCGAGTGGAATTCACTCGCTAGTCGATTATGCCAACTTGTGGTCATATCGAAGCGATTATTGACAGTACCAGCTGACGCTTAAATATGTGAAGTTTACTTTGTAGCAGTGTTATTTTTACCGACAGATCCCATGACGAATCAAAAGTTTAAATCCAGCAGTGCGACGCTGCAAACCGTGCGAGAGCGCGTCGGCCAGGTTGTGGTCGGCCAAGAGAATTTGGTAGAGCGCTTGTTGTTGGCGTTGCTTTGTAATGGTCACGTTCTCCTTGAAGGTGTCCCAGGGGTTGCAAAGACATTGACGGTCAATAGTTTGGCAAAGGCGATTCATGCGCAGTTCAGCCGCATTCAGTTTACGCCAGACCTGTTGCCGGGTGATTTGACCGGCACCCTGGTCTATGACCCGCGTGCGCATACTTTTACTGCCGAGAAGGGCCCGATCTTTACCAATCTACTGCTCGCGGACGAAATCAACCGTGCGCCAGCTAAGGTGCAGAGCGCCTTGCTCGAGGCGATGCAAGAGAAGCAGGTGACGCTGGGCAAAGAGAGCTATGACCTGCCAAAGCCATTTTTAGTGCTAGCGACGCAAAATCCGATTGAGCAGGAGGGCACCTATTCGCTACCTGAGGCGCAGGTGGATCGCTTTATGTTTAAGCTCAAGGTCGGCTACCCGTCGATGGATGAAGAGTTGATCGTGATGCAGCGCATGGCACAGACCGCGCCGATGCTGGAAATTGAGCCAGTACTGACGATTGAGGAATTGATGGAGATGCGCGCGACGATGGAGACTGTCTTCATTGATGAAAAAGTGGAGCGCTATATTTTACGTCTAGTGGATGCCACCCGTCACCCAGAGAAGTATGATTTGGATCTCGGCCGCTACTTGCGCTTTGGTGCTTCGCCGCGTGCTTCGATTTATCTGTCGTTGGCCGCTCGTGGGCATGCGCTGATGCAGCAGCGTGACTATGTGATCCCTCAAGATGTGAAGGATGTCGCGCACGATCTGCTGCGCCACCGTATGGCGATTTCGTATCGTGCTGAGGCGGAGTCGATTACTTCGGATGATTTACTCGACCAGATCCTCGCGAAGGTGCCTGTCTCTGAGTAATCTTGCACCGTGCTTAGTGAACTAGAGAGTCAGCTGAATTTGCTGGAGCTGAAGTGCCGCCGTCCGGTGGAGCACTTGCTGGCTGGTGAGTATCGCTCTGTGTTTAAAGGACGCGGTGTGGAGTTTGAGGATGTGCGCCCGTATCAGCCAGGCGATGATGTGCGCACCATGGACTGGAAGGTCACTGCGCGCATGGGTGAGCCTTATATTAAACGCTACATTGAGGAGCGTGAGCAATTTATCTACCTGTTGGTCGATGTCTCGGCTTCGATGCTGCACGATGCCGATGGTAAGAAGCGCAAAACGATGGCCGAGGTCTGCGCGTTGCTGACCTTAGCTGCGGTTAAAAACCACGACCGTATCGGACTGATCCTATTTTCAGATCGTATCGAGCAAATTGTGCCGCCGAGCAAGGGGCGCTGTCATGCGATGCGTATCATGGATGAGTTGATGCATTTCAAACCACAGGGGCGTGGCACGGATTTTACCGAAATGCTGGGCCGCTTTGGGCATATGGCGCGCAAGCATTCGATCGCGTTTGTGGTGTCCGATTTCATGACGGAGGATTATGTGCAAGAGTTGCAGGCCTTGGCTTTTCGCCATGACATCAACGCCATCAATCTGAGCGATGCGCATTTGCTCGACCCAAAGGTGTCGGGGCTGGTGCGTATGCAGGACTCGGAGACCGATGAGCAGCGCATTGTGGATTTAGGGCGTGGCGGTAGCGACACGTCTGCGCATAGTGCGCATCTGAAGCAAGCGATGTTGGAGTCGGGTGTGAATTTATTGGATCTGGCAGTGGGCGGCGATTGCGTCGAAGCGCTGGCTGGATTTTTTCATGAGCGGCAAAGTCGTCAAGCCAATGAAACCGGGGGCTAAACCATGGGACGTTTTATTATAGTTCTGTGTGGGTGGCTGCTGCCGTTGTTGGCATTTGCTGATGGTGCGGCGGATATATCGCTGCGTTTAGCCGAAGGTACATATCGCCCGGGCGATGTGATCGAGATGCAAGCCGAGATGGGTCGTGCCGAGTATGCAGAGTTTGAACTGCATGTGCCTGCGAATTCGCAGTTACACTTCGTCGCGCATACCCGTAAGCCTGTGCAGTATGTCGGCGGCGAGTATGTGCAAAGTGTGTTGTTGCTTCTACAGCCAATGACTGCGGGGGAGTTTGAGCTGGATGGCATCACCGCAACACTGACTGAAGGTGGCGTCTCGACTGAGGTGGCATTGTTACCACTGAAATTCACCGTCGCATCGTATGCGGCAGAGGATATGTCGCAGGAGGCAGCCGCGCTCGGTGCGGGTTCGGCCGTGTTGCCCAAGCAAGTGAGTTTGTTGGGCCTGACGCTGTGTGTGGTTCTCGTTTTATATGCTCTGTTTTGGTTCCTGATTCGTAGAAGCAGTGCAATGCCAGTGGAAACCGCTGTGGCCGAACTTGGTTTGAGTGATTTGATTTTAGCTTTGGAGGGTAACGCTCCGTCGTTGCCACCGTGTGAGGCTGACGTGCGGCAACGACGGAGCGTTGCCCTCCAAATGATTGCCGAAAAACTCTTAGAACGTCCAGATCT
>JABJQI010000088.1 GCA_018663485.1 Opitutia bacterium | reverse complement strand
GCCAACAAATCCGGCGATACTAAAGAAGACCGTCGTCCCCGTATTAAACTGCGAAGCGATCGAGGCACTAGCCAATGAGAGTGCGACCAGCGCTGAAATAAGAAGTGAAAGCATACTTTGAGACTTTTTGTCTAATAAATTTAATCAGTAATTTGATTTCCCCAAAGTTGATATGAGCACCAGAAAGGCGTCAAAGACCAATTTCACGACCTGCGGTATGATCCGAGGACATAGGTAACAGATCTTCTAAGGACATCGGTAACACTTCAAATTGGCAATTATGCCATGGAAGAAAACCGAACCGATGACCGAAAAAGAACATTTTGTAACCTTAGCACAGACTGGCCGCTTCACCGTGGGAGAGTTGTGCGCTGATTTTGGAATCAGTCGTAAGACTGGTCACAAGTATTTGAAGCGCTATCGCTCCGAGGGGTTCGAGGGTCTGCATGATCGAAGTCGTCGGCCAAAGAGTAGTCCGAATGGGACGGTAAAGTCCGTCGAGGCGTTGATCTTAAAGGAGCGACGTAAACATCCGACCTGGGGGCCGAAGAAGATCCGTGATCTATTAATAAAGATTCATGGTATCGAACGTCCACCGCGTGAAAGCACCATCGCCTTAGTGCTGAGCCGTCACGGGTTAAGCCAGAAGCGCAAGCGTAAGATTGGTGTGCATCGTGTTCGCCCAGAACACTTGACTGAGCCTACGCGATCCAACGAAGTGTGGACAGTGGACTTTAAAGGCTGGTTCACTTTGAAGGACGGGCAACGCTGTGATCCATTGACAGTGTGTGATCGTTACAGTCGATATATCATCTGCTGCCACGGCTGCGCAAATCAGCAATTTAAGGGGACTCTACGCGTCTTTAAAAAGCTGATGCGTCACCATGGATTGCCCGAAATTATACGTGTGGATAATGGCGCTCCATTTGCCTCGATGGCTCTCGGAGGCCTATCAAAGCTGAGTGTCTGGTGGATCGAGCAAGGCATCCGCGTTGAGTTTATGACACCTGCCTCACCTCAAGAGAACGGCTCGCATGAGCGTATGCACCGCGATCTAAAAGCGGAAGCGACGAAGCCCCCGTCGAAGAACCTAGCGGCGCAAAAGAAACGCCTAGAGCGTTGGCGGTATGAATATAATAATGATCGCCCTCATGAGAGTTTGGACATGCTCCGACCAGCTGAAATTTACCGTAAGAGCGCCAGGCGCCTCGGCGAAAGATACAAGATGCGCTATCCGGAAGGCTACAAAGTAGTGCGCTTGAGTGAGTCCGGTAACTTCTCTCACGAAGGATCAAACTTCTACATGAGTGAGATCTTCGCGGGCAGAACAGTCGGATTATGTAAGAACGATCAAGGAATCACCGAGCTCCATTACGCCAATCTTCATCTCGGCAATCTTGAGTTTAATTGCACGGATCCATACCGGACGAACAGCCTGATTATTAAGCCTGATCAAGCGCCCAGCGTAAGTGAGCCAATCAAGAATAAAGCGAAATGAACATCCTAGTCACATTGATAGGTTTGCTTCGCTCCGACCTTGCCGCTTCGCGTCACCTCCTGCGGAGGACGGTCTGCACGAAGCAAACCTATCAGCTCATCAACCAAATCTTGACCTCAACTCCTAACCTAACCATACACCTCAGATGTGTAACCTATGTCCTTAGATAAAGTGTTACCGATGTCCTTATCATTCCGTTGCAGGATCGTTGATGCCGGAATTACCGTTAGAATACACCCAAGTGCCGTAGCTGTAGGAGCCGCCATTGCCCAACTCCGCGGTGGCACCGCTATTGGCGAGCTTTGTTGGCGCGGAGAAATCTCCGACGAAGGTGGTGTTAGTCGCGTAGAGTGCCGATGATGCGATGCATAGGCTCAGAGCGGCTGCGCATTTGAGCGGTGCGGAGATTCGGGGGAGGTGACAATGGTTCATGCCTGACTATTTTTTGTTGCGCTTACGTGTGCCACCGCCTGCTAAGCGTGCTGCGCTCTCGGCATCCTGTTGATCAATGAATGCCTTGAGCGCGGCGGGATCATTGCGGTTCAGAAAGGCATCGAGTACGGGGTCATCCATCGCTTCCATCCATGCTTGCAATGAACTGCGCAGTGCGGCGATTTCGTCGGCGTAGCGCGGGCCATTGATTAAGTTGTTTAAGGCATCCGGATCTTTTTCGTAATCGTAGAACTCCTCGACGGTGCGATGGTTGAAGTGCTGGATGCGTGTATCGATCTGCTTGCTGTCACGAGCGGCTGTAGCCATTGCTTTGTAAGTTGGCGAGTAAAGCGTGGCTGACTTGAAGAGGCGTTGGCCATCGGACCACGGGTTGAAGATGTAGCCGTAGCGTTTGGTTTCGACCGCACGCATAGGGTTACGGATACCACCCGCAGTTTCGTGGAACTCTTTAAATACTTGGTTACGTCGGGCTTGGGTTTCTCCTTTTAGTAATGGCAGAAAGCTGCTGCCGTTCATATCCTCAGGTCCATCGATTGAGCAGAGTTCCAGTATTGTGGGCATGAAGTCGATGGCGGAGATCATGTGTTCTTGGTCGATACTTCCGGGTTGAACGATGCCTGGAATGCGCACGATCCATGGGGTGCGGGTGCTATGGTGGTAGAGGTTGGTCTTCGCGAAGGGGAAGGGCATACCATGGTCGGAGAGAAACATGACGATGGTGTTGTCGGCTTCACCGGAGTCTTTGAGAGCTTGCAAAGCGGCTCCCACTAGGTCGTCCGCGCGGCGCACGCTATTATAGTAGTTGGTCACATCTTCGCGCACTTTGCGAATGTCTGGCAGGAACCCGGGCACGACGATTTCATCGGGAGTGAAGATACGTGAGGGGGGGAAGTTGTCGTGTCCTTTTTTCTTCGCCCCTGGGCTATTGAAGAGCGGGTGGTGCGGGTCGGAGATATTCAGGACGAAGTAGAACGGCTGTTTGGCGGTGAGACTATCGTCGATGAATTTTTTGGTAAGGCGGTGCACTTCCTTGGCGCTCTTAATGCTGCCGGGGCCACCTGTGGACGACATGACTTTGTCCCATTTGTAGTCAGAGGTGGGTGTGGTATCGACCACTTTGCCCCAGATTCCGGTGCGGTAGCCGTTTTCCTTCAATATCTCTGGTAGTATCGGGAAATCCACTACAACATCGTAGAACCCTTCGACGCCATTGCTTTGCGGATAGCGTCCTGTTTGCAGCACATTGCGCGAGGGGGTGCAGTTCGGTACTTGCACATGGGCGTGCTCGAAACGTATACCATCGGCAGCGAGTTGATCCAAGTTCGGTGTGGTGCCTTCTATCGGACAGCCGAAGCAACCCACGGAGTCGGCATTCATATCATCGACAGTGATAAACAGAATGTTCGGCTTGGCATGAGCGTGAAGTGTTAGAGCCAATGCAATGATCAGGCTGATGCCGATCGGATTAAAACGAGATATCTGGAGCATCGTGATGTGTTTACTGATTGCTTTGTCCGTGCGGTAACGATGCGACTAGGCGAAATCCTGTGTGAGCAGTAGTTCGCAGTCTTCGAGTGCCATGAAGGAAAAATCGTCTCGGGCGGGGAGTAGGGCGTTTGTTCCTGCATGGATTGATGAGCCGTCGTCTTCTCGTAGTTTCCCACTGACGACACTCAAAATCTTTGGAGAGCCCGCCTCGAAGCAGAGGAATTCTCCCGCTTTGAGTATGATTTTATTCAGATTGAAGACATCGCTTTCGGCCAGCACTTGATTGCCGCCGGTCGGTTTAAGTGTGTCAGGCTCAAAATCGTTGAAGTCTGTGCTCTTGAGCGATTCGTCGATGTGTAGCTGGCGCGGACTGCCGTCGAGTCCTACGCGTCCCCAGTCATACACTCGGTAAGTGGTGTCGGAGTTTTGCTGAATTTCAAGGATTAGGTTGCCGCCACCGATTGCGTGAATACGTCCACTTGGGATGAAGATCGACTCGCCCGCTTTGACATCCATACTGTGCACCAGCGGCTCAAGATTGTTGCTCTGTAAGCCCATTTGAAATGCGCTTTGACTCACGCCTTCGCGCAGACCTGCCATGAGTGTTGCATGTGGTTCGGCGTGGGCGATATACCAGTTCTCGGTTTTGGGTTCGCCATTGAGCTCAGGTGCGACCGCGGCGGGTGGATGCACTTGGAGGCTTAGCTTCTCCTGGCAGTCGAGCCATTTGACTAAGATTGGGAAGGGCTTGTCCGCTGGCCACCCTGCACCCATGATGCCTTCGGGGTCGGACGCAATCAGCTCGCGAATGGTTTGACCCTCTGCCGTGGTGGACTGTGCCTCGGGACGGTCGACGATCTCCCAGCTTTCGCCGATAACTTTGCCTTCGGGGAGTTCACGATTGAGGTGCTTTGCAAATCCAGTGCCGCCCCAGACGCGTTCCTGGTAAATCGGTGTAAAGATAATGTGCTTCATGTCGTAATCAAATTTGAGGGGGATCGAGTTCTTGGGGGTAAAAAAGGCCCTCGCCGCGGAGCGTTCGCCGGGGAGGGCCTTGATGATGTAAGTTACGTTTGGCTTCCGATTACTTGACTGGATTTGCAAGTAGGTGATCGAGTAGATCCTGAAGTGGAGTCGTGCAGACTGCGCAGTGCACGTCGCCGCCACCGTAGTAGAGGAAGTAGGTGCCATCGATGACGACGTGGCCGCATGGGAAGCAAACACCCTTGTAGATGCCTTGTGTCTCGTAGTCTTCGACCGGTTCGTAGATTGGCTTTGGTGTGCGGTGTGTGACCTTTGTCGGATCGTCGAGATCGAGCAGCAGCGCACCGAGGCGGTATTGCTTGTCGGCACCGACGCCGTGGTAGATCTGCAGCCATCCTTTGTCGGTCTTCATTGGCGGGTTGTTAGCGCCGATCTTTTCTTCCCATGGGTATTCACCTTTGGCGAGGAGCTTCATGTCCTTCCATTCGAGCAGGTCTTCACACTCGGCGATCCAGATGCCGGGGAACTTATTGGGGAAGCCTTCACCGTGCCACTGCATTGGGCGGTGGATCGTAAACCACTTGTCGTTGATCTTCTCGGGGAAGATGACGACGTCGCGGTCGTCGAGCTTCGGGTTAGTCAGGCGGCCGGCGCGCAGCCAGTCCTTGCTTGCAAGGTCCTGAGTGAGGAACAGGTGGGTGGAAGTAAAGTTCTCGCGCATCGCGATCGGGAACTCGTCCGGGAAGTGGCTATTCTTGTCGGCGTGGTGGTTTTCATTTTCCCAATACTTGCCCGGAGGGAAGGGGCGTGTGGCGGAGGTGATGTAATACCAATCGCCGATCTTGACGATGCGCGGGTCTTCCACGCAGCCATTATCGATGCTGCCAACCAGTGGTGTGAGCACTGGCTCGTCGGAAACGCGCTCGAAGTTGTAGCCATCTTTACTCACAGCGAGGCCGAGGTGCACGCGGTGCTCCGCGTCGTCGCCTGCCGCGCGGTAGACAAGTTGCACTTGTCCTGTGGCTTCATCATACCATGCTGCCGGATTGGTGGTGACCTCGCTTTCCCAGGAGGAACCAGGCTTGGGCGAAATGATCGGATTGCCTTCGTAGCGCTTTAGTTGATAGGCTGCTGGGTCAATAGTCGTTTGAGTGCTTGG
>JABJQI010000119.1 GCA_018663485.1 Opitutia bacterium | reverse complement strand
TTTCACTCCTTTCGGACTTTATTGCTACTCAGTCTCATTATTAATGCGATTTAGAATTATCCAAAATAAAAATACGACTCTAGACCACTGATCCGGCCATTCATGCAACTCTCACCACAATATAAAGAGCTCCTCGACGATGCTCTGGAGCGCAGCGGACAGCGTTCGACCAAGCAGCGCGAGCACATTTTTGCCCTGCTGCTGGAGAAACGCGATCACCCAACCGCGGACGAGATCTATGCCCGCGCTCGTGAAGGCATGCCCTCGATCTCATTGGCCACGGTTTACAATTGCCTCGAGACACTGACCGACACCAGCCTCATTCGCCAAGTCAACTTCGAGCGGGAACCGACCCGCTACTGCCCCAACCTCACGCAGCACGCCCACTTTTATTGCCGAGAAAGCGGTGAAATTGTCGATATCGAACTCTCCGACAAATTGATCGCCGAATTAATGGCCACCCTACCGGAAGGCTTTTCAGCGCAGCATATCGACATCGCCTACGACGGTAAATGCGGCGAGTGCCACGACTAACTTTTTAACCCATTTTATAATCAAAATACCATGAACACGCTCGAAATCAAAAATCTCAATGTCTCTATCGATGGCCAAGCCATTCTTAAAGACTTCAATCTCACTGTTCCAAAGGGCGAAGTGCACGCACTAATGGGCCCGAATGGCACCGGTAAGAGCACACTCGCTAAGGTCATGGCTGGCCACGAAGACTACACCGTCGAAAGCGGTGAGATCCTCCTCGACGGCGTCAATATTCTCGGCGAAGCGCCCGACGAAATCGCCAAGGCAGGCCTGTTCCTCGCATTTCAATACCCGCTCGAAATTCCTGGTGTATCGATCGCCAACTTCATCCGCGCCGCTCGCCAAGCACGCCTCCCTGAAGGTGAAGACATCAACGCAGTCGAGTATTACAAAGAGCTCTACGCCAAAATGGATGCCCTCAAGATGGATCGTAAGTTCACCGCACGTTCGCTCAACGAAGGCTTCTCTGGTGGTGAGAAAAAACGCTGCGAGATCCTACAAATGTCGATGCTTGATCCTAAATATTGCGTAATGGATGAGACCGACTCTGGCCTCGACATCGATGCGCTTCGTATCGTTTCCGAAGGTGTGAACATGATGCGCGCCGAAGACCGTGCCTTCCTCATCATTACACACTACCAACGCCTGCTCGACTACATCGTGCCGGACGTTGTACACGTCATGTTCGACGGACGTATTGTTCACAGTGGCGACGCCGAACTCGCCAAAGAGCTCGAATCCAAAGGCTACGACTGGGTCAAAGAAGCATTCGTTACCGCAACTGCGTAAGCGCGAGCTCTTCGTCATTACCAATTAGCTATTAGCTTTTAACCATTACTTTATATGTCTGATACAGAAATTCAAGACGAAGCAATCAACGTCGATACCGAGAAGGGAAACTTCAAGTATCCTGAAAACTACGAGTTCGACGCCGGCGTAGGTCTCACCGAGGACACCGTCACATACATCTCCAAAGTCAAAGACGAAGATCAATGGATCCTCAACTTCCGCCTCAAGGCACTCGAAATCTTCAAGAAGAAGCCGATGCCGACCAAGTGGGCCGATCAGGACCTCGAAAATATCCACTTCGACGAGATTCGCTACTACCTGTCCAAAGGTCAGCAGCCAGCGCGCACATGGGACGAAGTGCCTGACGACGTAAAAGAAACCTTCGAGCGCCTCGGCATCCCCGAGCAGGAGCGTAAATTCCTCGCTGGGGTAGAAGCACAGTTCGACTCCGAAGCCTCCTACTCTCGCATGAAGGAAGACCTTGAAAAAGAAGGTGTCATCTTTGTGGGTTCCACCGAAGGCCTGATGAAATATCCGGAAATCTTCAAACCCTACTTCGGTAAGGTCATTCCTACTTCGGACAATAAATTCTCCGCGCTCAACAGTGCGACCTTCTCTGGCGGTAGCTTCATCTACGTGCCCAAGGGCGTGAAGCTCAAGCAACCACTGCAAGCCTACTTCCGCATCAACGCGGAAAACTTCGGCCAGTTCGAGCGCACGCTCATCATCGCCGACGAAGGTGCCGAGATCACTTATATGGAAGGCTGCACCGCGCCTAAGTTTGAAACCACGACGCTACACAGCGCCGTGGTTGAGCTGGTCGCTCTCAAAGGTGCTAAGATTCAATACATCACCGTGCAAAATTGGTCGTCCAACGTCTTCAACCTCGTTACCAAGCGTGGCATGGCCGACGAAGGTGCCGAAGTGAAGTGGATCGATTGCAACATCGGCTCACGTCTCACCATGAAGTATCCTGGTGTGGTCCTAAAGGGCAAAGGCGCCCGCGGCGAAGTACTGTCCATCGCACTTGCCAACGACGGCCAACACCAGGACACCGGCGCTAAAATGATGCACCTCGCGGACAACACCACCAGTAACATCATCTCCAAGTCGATTTCAATCGGCAAAGGACGCTCCACCTACCGCGGCCAAGTGCACATGCCAAAGCACCTCAAGAATTGTAAGAACAATACCGAGTGTGACGCGTTGCTGATCAACACCAACAGCCGCACCGACACCTATCCTGCGATCACCACACGTGGTGAGAACAATACCGTGCAGCACGAAGCCAGCGTCTCCAAAGTAAGCGCCGAGCAAATCTTCTATATGATGCAACGCGGCCTTAACGAAGGCGAAGCCATGAGCCTCGCGGTCAATGGGTTCGTCAACGAATTGATGAAAGCCTTCCCAATGGAGTACTCTGTCGAACTCAAGCGCCTCATCGACATGGAAATGGAAGGCTCGGTCGGTTAACCCAGTGGCCTCGGCAGTATAAACCGAGGATTACGTGGCCTCGATCGTAAGATCGGGGATTTACGAACACTCAACTTTGAACACAAAATGACTACAGTTTTGGAACAACCAACAAACACCACCAACCAACCCGCATGGCTCAGTGCCCGCCGCGACAGCGGCAAAGCTCAATTTGAGACACTGCCCGCGCCCACCGCACGGGACGAACGCTGGCGCTTTGCCTCAGTCGGCAAGCTCAGCATCGACGGCTTTGCACCCACCGCGGCTCCCACAGCCGATACGCTTGCTGACCTCCTCGAGCGCTCAAACCTAGTAAGTGACCGCGCTGGTCAACTCGTGTTCGCCGACGATGCGCAAGCGCAGTTCGAAGGCATCAGCGACGAACTCGCCGCACAGGGCGTCATCTACCTGCCCGTGCTCGACGCCATTGCACAGCACCCCGAGTTGATGGAGAAATATTTCCTGCAAGAATCCACAGAGTTGGGTTCAGAGAAATACTTCGGGCTGCATGCAGAGCTCGTCAAGGCAGGCTCGATCCTCTTCGTCCCCAAGGGTGTCGAGATTGAGAAGCCCTTCGTCAATTACTATTGGACTAGCGGCAAGATGGCAGCCGTGTTCCCACATACATTAATTATTGCAGAGGCTAATTCGAATGCCTCCGTGGTCGACATCTTCTTCTCCGAAACGGCAACGAACCAAGCCTTGAACGTCTCGGTGTCGAACATCCACGCAGCCAGCGGCGCCAAGGTCTTCCGCAAGGTCGTGCAGGATTGGAATGAAAAAACCGTCTCCTTCCAACTCGACACCACAGTCGCCGAGCGCGACACATTGGTAAAGAACGTCGCCGTCAACATCGGCGCTGAACGTGCGCGTTTTGAGAATCAAACACGTATCGAGGGTCCTGGCGCAGACGTGAAAATGTACTCGCTCACCGTAGCCGAAAATTCGCAAGAATTTGATCAACGCACTTTTCAGACGCACAACGCCGGCAATGCTGTGTCCGACCTGCTCTATAAAAATGCACTGCTCGACAATGCACGCACGATCTTTTCCGGCTTGATCAAAGTCGCCGAAGGCGCGCAGCAGACCGACGCCTACCAAACCAACCGCAACTTGCTGCTCGACCCAAGCGCCGAGGCCAATGCACTTCCTGGCCTAGAGATCCTAGCCAACGATGTGAAGTGCTCACACGGTGCTACCACAGGTAATGTCGATTCCGAAGAGCTGTTCTATATGATGCAGCGTGGCATTGCTAAGCGCGACGCGATGAAGCTCATGGTATTCGGCTTCTTCGAGGAAGTGATCGAGAAAGTCGATAGCGAAGAACTCGCCGACAACCTGCGCGAACTCATCCGCAACAAGTTCGAATCCAAGATCCATTAAACGCATTCGCGTTGAATGGATCTTAATGAATAACAGGTAATGGCTAATCGCTAATCATTTAATCAGCATTCACAACCTATCAGCCATCAGTCATTACTCATCAGCCATTAAAACAACATGCCAGACGACCAAGTAACACTCACTCGCGAAGTTGAAGTCACACTCATCCCCCAAGGCACGCCGATGAGCTTGCCCGAAGGCGAGACTGTCACTATCACGCACCGCCTCGGCGGCAATTTCACCGTCATGACGCACAACGGCATGTTCCGCATTAAAGGTATCGATGCCGACTGCCTAGGCGAAGAAGTCACACCAACGACCAAATACGCTGCAGCGGGTGGCCACGACGGCACACCACCGGAAAATGACACACTGTGGGAAGCCCTCAAATCCGTCTTCGACCCGGAAATCCCCGTCAACATCGTCGACCTCGGACTCGTTTATTCGCTTGAAACTATCGCACGCGAAGAAGGAGGCCATAAAATCTCCATGGACATGACGCTCACCGCCCCCGGTTGCGGAATGGGTCCGGCGATCGCGGAAGACGCCAAGATGCGCCTCGAATCCGTCGCCGGCGTCAGCGAAGCCCAAGTCGAGATCGTCTGGGATCCACCTTGGAACCAAGATATGATTACTGAAGAAGGCAAAATGGTGCTCGGGTTGATTTAGCTTTTAAAAAGTTGTTCTCTCCACCTTACGGGTCGCGCAAGCGACCCGTTTTTTTGTGCCCCTATAATTCCATCCTTCGCTCGAGCGATTCAAGCTAGCGGTGCGAAATGTCCAGGATCGGTTCTGCTTAGACCTTGCAGCGACCACGATAGAGCCCCTCGCCAGAAAGTGGCATGGCAGTATGGCATGGGCTCTTCGTACCGACGGCTGCCCCTACCCTTCAGCTAGGTGCGCGACGCAAGAAAAGGCGGGAGAAGTGCACAACATCAAGGAGGATCATCGGCTGCACTAAACACCTAATCCCTAACATCTCTCCCAGCTTGACAATGGATATTACTAACGATTAATAATTAAAACAATTACTAATTAATAATTATACAAAAAAATGAACCCACAGACACATCTTATCGCCCTCATTACAATTGCGGCATTCAACCTATCAGCCTCCGCACAGACTTTTACATTCGGCAGTAATACAAGCGCAGGACAGGCCCAAGCGGATTTCGATAATTTGGCATCGGGATCAACTATCGCAGGGGGGCTCACCCTGACAGCCACTGCGAGTTCAGGAACGTTTAACTCGACCCCCGCTGCCGGGTTTGGCATCAACGCAATGCCATCAGGCGATATCACGAACCAGTTTGACAATCAATCCACAGATGGTGCGGAGTTCATGACATTCAGCTTCAATCAAAACGTCGATTTCGTTTCAATCGAACTCACCGAGTTTGGAGCCGACGAAGCCTTCTTAACCATTGCAGGAATCACGACCATCATTGGTTCAAACTCTTTTATATTCGCATCTGGCACAACGCTTGCCGCCAATACCGATGCCACTTTCGGCTTCCACTCAGGTAACGGATTTGAACTTGCCTCATTAATTGTCGCCGTCGTCCCCGAGCCCCGTACATACGCTCTGCTCTCTGGTTGCTGCGTACTGGCCGCTGTGGTGCTTCGTCGCCGTTAGAGTAAGCGCTCGCACGTACCTGATATAAAACGACTGAACTGGTTTTACGGCCCTCACAGCAGCGTATGAATGTCCACCACCACCATGCCTGCATTTTGCGCGGCTTGAATGCCTAGCGCTGTATCTTCAAACGCATGGCAGCGCTGCGGATCGACGCCAATCAACTCGGCCGCGCGCAGGTAGGCATCTGGCGCTGGCTTTGAATTGGCCACGCACTCCGAACCGACCACCGCGCCAAACCAGTCACGGATCCCCAGCGACTTGAGTATCCGCTCCGCCATCCATTTGGGGCTGCCCGTAGCAATCGCCATCGGCAGATGCTCGCTATAAAACTCGGCAATTGCTAGCACCGGGAGCACTGGTTGCACCGCGCCCAACAGCCCCATGAACAACGCTTCTTTCGCCTCCGCGATCGCGACCGCATCAACCACTTGACCCTGCTCTTTAGCCAGCAGCTCAATAATTTCCGACGCAGGCACGCCACCGAGCGCGTAAAAACGCTCCTCGGATAGCACTAATCCGTGCTCCGCCATCGACCGAGACCAAGCGACAAAATGCGTCGGCATGGTATCGGCCAAGGTGCCGTCCAGATCGAAAATCAAACCATCATACTCGTGCTGTAGGCTCTTCATCGTACCCAATAGAAGGCGCAATTTAAGCATAGCAAGTGAAACCACTCAACCTACGAGCATGAAGGCTCGCCTCTCTCTAAATTTCCGCTTTCAATTTGCAGACAGGTCTATTTTTAATATGTTACGCTCTCTACGAAATGCATTTATCACTGGCATCGTCGTCATTCTGCCACTCGGCGTGACGATGATTGCCATCCGCTTCCTGCTCGATAAAATCGGCACACCCGCCAGTAAATACTTCTTCTGGTTCTTAGATCCGGAATTCAAATTGATGCCCGTCGTGCAGCTCGGCCTTGAGTTCATTTCCGTGCTGGTCGTGTTACTGCTCATCACCTTACTCGGCTACGGCTCGCGCATCTTTATCGGCCGTATCCTCCTCAACAGCATGGAACTTCTGCTGGATCGATTACCCTTCGTCAGCACGGTCTACCGATCCGTTCAACAAATCGTGCAGACCTTCAGCCAGCAAAAGAAGGCCGTCTTCCAGGAAGTCGTCCTCATCGAATACCCGCGTAAGCGTTGCTACGTGCTCGGCTTCCTCACCAGTACCGCTAGCGGCGAAACACAAGATCTCACCGACGAACATATCGTCAACGTCTTCGTGCCCACCACGCCCAATCCAACCAGTGGTTTCCTGCTAATGCTACCCGAAGAAGACATCACACGCTTGGACATGGCGATTACCGACGGTATGAAGCTCATCATCTCCGGCGGCGCAGTGGTGCCGAATCGCGCGAGCGGCGAAACCGTACTGATCAACAATCCGGCAGAAGCCAGTGCCACGGGATGAGCGCACCCGCGGTGACCGAACGCGCGCTGGTACTGCGCATCGCTGCCAATGGCGAGTCCTTCCACAGAATCGACATTCTCACCGCAGAGAGCGGCACCTTTCTTTGCCTCAAGCGACTCTCGAAGAACCGCTCGCAGAGTACCGAACCTGATTTGTTCGATACCGCCGACATACAGCTGGAAACCTCAAAGCAGGGCACGGCTCGTTTCGTAAAAGACTACCAACTCGTACACCGCCATAGCGCGATCGGCCAATCGTATCGCAAACTACAACACGCCTCCGATTTCTGTGCGCTCATTGCTCAAAATGGCTTGCACATGGCGGACCCCGCAGCGCTTTACCATATTACCGAACGCACCCTAGACGCCTTCGCCGAGCGCGCACTCCCAGCGATTGTTTTTTTAAAAGCGATCTACATCCTACTCAAAGAAGAAGGCTATCCGGTGCGCGAAGCATGGTGGCCTGAGCTCCCCGAAAACCTACGCTATTCAGCCAAACAACTCATCAACCAACCCACGCCCGACAGTGCCGCCCCCGAACAGCTTGTGGCGTGCGCACAGATCAGTCGTAACCTCTGCCACTGGCTCAGCCGCGAAACTGACTTAATGTTGCCAAGCAGTTTACAGTAGAAGCGTGCTTTCAGCCGCTTTTCTCATCCATCGTGCAAGCGGCAGGATGCCGCTTCCACTTTCTAGCCTACTGCCCGCCCGCATTGTAGCGTACGATCCATGCCGCGCTCCACTGCGCATAATCATCGGCCTCAATGTGAGCACGAGCCTGCTCCATCAGATCCAAGAAAAAGTGTGTATTGTGGATCGACAGTAGCGTATGAGCCAGTAGCTCCTTCGCCATGACCAGGTGCCGCAGATACGCGCGGCTGAAATTCTTACAGGTGTAGTTATCGGCTTCCATGATCGGCTTCGGATCGTGCTTAAAGCGCTCATTCTTCAAATTCAACACCCCATCCGGAGTAAACACAGAGGCATGTCGCGCGAGACGGGTCGGCATCACACAGTCGAACATATCCATGCCAAGGCCAACCATCTTCAACAACTGCGGCGGTGTGCCCACACCCATCACATAGCGCGGTTTTTCGTTCGGCATCACCGGTGCAGTTGCCGCCACTTGCCGAATCATCTCTTCTTCTGGCTCGCCGACGCTGACGCCGCCAATCGCATAGCCCGGAAAATCCATCTTTGCCAATTCGCGACCACAATGCTGGCGCAGATCATCATAAATCGATCCCTGAATGATCCCAAAGACATGGTGTCCAGATTCTAGAAAGCCATCGTTCGTCGCATGCTCCAAAAATTCCCCCGCCCAACGGATCGTACGGGCCACAGCAGCTTCGCACTCCTCCCGCTCACATGGATACGGAGGGCATTCGTCGAGCACCATCGCGATGTCCGTATCGAGGTTCTTCTGAATCTCGAAGCAATTCTTCGGGCCAAGAAACAACTTACGCCCATCGAGGTGCGAACGAAACTCAATCCCCTCTTCCGTAATCTTGCGTAGCTTGGAGAGGCTAAACACTTGGAAACCCCCACTGTCGGTCAAGATCGGCCCTTTCCAGTTCATAAACTTGTGTAAGCCGCCCATCTCCTTCACCAGATCGGAGCCGGGGCGAATATTTAGATGGTAGGTGTTACCCAAAATAATCTGCGAGCCGACCTCTTCAATCTGCGCAGGCGTCATCCCCTTAACCGTGGCCTGAGTGCCGACCGGCATGAAAATAGGAGTCTGAATATCACCATGACATGTTTTAAGGACACCACGACGGGCCGAACCGGATTCTTTAAGCAATGTGAACATGGCGAGAAACTAAGAACATCGAACGTCCGAGGTCCAACATCGAATTGTTGATTTTGAGGAGGCGCACTACTTCAGACCAGAGGTATACGAAGTTCGACGTTGAATGTTCAAGGTTCGGCGTTCTTAGTCATCTACCTTAATGAGTCTCGACATTCCAAGTATCCAACAAATAGACGGCAGTGGCCTGCGCTTTGCCATCATTGCCTCGCGCTATAACGAAGCCTTGGTCGATTCGCTTGTTCGGCATGCCAGTGTCACACTCACCGCAGCAAGTGCCGAAGCTCCCCTGATCGAACGCGTCCCTGGAGCCGCCGAGCTCCCCTATGCGGCCTCGGCACTCGCGCAGCACTCTCAATTCGACGCCATTATTGTGATCGGCGTCGTCATCGCTGGTGACACCAATCACCACGAGATCATTGGTGACAGTACTGCCACTGCCTTACTTAATGTCAGTATTACTCAAAAAGTACCTGTTATCAACGGCATCCTGGTCGTCAACGACCTCGCACAAGCAGAGGCTCGCGCCGGAGAAACCATCAATCGTGGCAAAGAATTTGCCCAAGCAGCCCTCGAAATGGCTCAATTTACACAAAAATGGAAGACAACGAACCAGTAACCCGCCGCTCACAACGCCGTGAGAACCGCATGAGTACCGTGCAGTTCCTCTACCAATGGGAATCGAACAAGCCGGAAGTCCTAGCGGACGACATCTGCCAGTTCTTTGAGAACCAGGAAGAAGATCGCGCCTATTACGCCTTTGCCGAAGAGCTCGCACTCGGAACCATTGAAAATATCGAAGTCATCGATGGCCACATCAACGAACACGCCAATAACTGGACCTTTGATCGTATCGCCAAAGTCGACCTCGCCATCCTGCGTCTCGCTATTTACGAGCTCCTATACCGCACCGACATCCCACCGATCGTCAGTATCAACGAAGCGATCGATCTAAGTAAGATCTTCTCTAATCCTGACTCTAAGCGCTTCATCAACGGGATTCTCGATAAGATGAAGGACAAAATAACACGACCTCTGCGTAAAGCAGCGGACTAAGTAATCGACGAATGCGTAGTCTCTTTAAAAAATTCAAAGAGGGGCTCAAGCGCCAGACCCCTACTTTCCACAAAGCCTTTGATGATATTTTCTCAGGCGCCAAGCTGGATCAAGGCGCACTCAATCAACTCGAAGAAGCCCTCTACACTGCCGACTTCGGCGTCGAAACCGTAGAAGAAATCATCGAAGAGATTCAAGCTGCCTACAAGGCCGACAAGCAAATTCGCGGCCAAGACGCGGCCAAAATCGGCGCGACCGTGCTCACCCGCGTGCTCGAAGGCTCTGAAGGCATCGTCACCGTCGGCCAACACAAGCCCGAGGTCATATGCCTAATCGGCGTCAACGGCTCCGGCAAGACGACCACTACCGCTAAGCTCGGACACTTGTATCAAAATGAAGGATACAGCCTGCTAATTGGCGCGTGCGACACTTTCCGTGCAGCAGCCAATGAACAGATCAAACACTGGGCCGATCAGCTGAAGATCGATATTGTCGCCAGCCATCACGGCGCTGACTCATCCGCCGTCGCCTTTGATGCGTATGAAGCCGCCAAAAGCCGAGGCCGAGACATCGTGATTCTCGACACAGCAGGCCGCTTGCACACCAAGAGCAACCTCATGAAAGAGCTCGAAAAATTAAAACGTGTCATCCAGAAACAAGACCCCAAAGCACCACACCACAGTTGGCTGGTCGTCGACGGCAGTCTCGGCTCCAACTCGATTGAGCAAGCGCGCGTCTTCAACGAAACCTTCCCACTCACAGGGTTGATCATCACTAAGCTCGACGGCACTAGCCGCGGCGGAGCACTCGTCGGCATCTACCGTGAATTGAAGCTGCCCATTTACTTCATCGGTCTCGGCGAGCAACCCGACGATCTGCAACCCTTCTCGGCGAAAAACTACGCTAACGCCATTTTTGGAATTACTGATGACGCGTAGGGGCTTTGCTTGCAAAGGCCGCACCTTCCATTTTAGCTTTTAGCCCTACTGGAGATCGAGTAGGCTCGAGCCCGCAACAACGACTAACATGAGCACCATCGCACCACTCACCGTCGAACTCGCCGAACGCGCGTATTCAATTCATTTCAGCGACAGTCTGAGTGCGTTGAAAAACGACGTCGCGGCCCTACGCGCGGCTGGCCGCACTGTCCGTGTGCTCAGCGATGCCAAAGTGCTCGCCGCTCAACCTGACGTCCTTGCTCAGGCCGGTTTCGAAGATACCGAAATACTCAGCCTGCCGTCTGGCGAAAAGACTAAGTCGGTCGAATTCTTCAGCCAAGCCCTCAGCTTCCTCGCGCTGCAATCTGCTAACCGTGACTGTGCATTATTCGCATTTGGTGGTGGCGTAATCGGCGACCTCTCTGGCTACGTGGCAGCTAGCTATCTGCGAGGCATTGATTTTTACCAAATCCCAACCACCCTCCTATCGATGGTCGACAGCTCAGTCGGTGGAAAAACCGGTATTAACCTGCCTGAAGGTAAAAATCTAGTCGGCGCATTTTGGCAGCCCAAAGCCGTCTATCTCGAGACTCGACTACTCGAAACTTTACCAGCGCGCGAATTCGCTGCAGGCATGGCTGAGGTCATCAAATATGGCATGCTCTTCGACTTGGATTTCTTCAAAGAACTAGAGCAAATGCCTCCCCTCACCGCAAGCTCCCCTGAACTCGCAGCCATCGTCCGTCGATGCTGCGTGATCAAAGCCGAAATCGTCGCCGATGACGAAGAGGAGACCGCTGTCACGGGAGGACGCGCCCTGCTTAACCTCGGTCACAGCTTTGCTCATGCGATCGAGAACGTCGCAGGCTATGGACAGTATTTACACGGTGAAGCCGTTGCCATCGGCCTCAACCTCGCCACCCAACTTTCAGTTCAACTCGGCCAAATTGACGACTGCGACATCGCCCGCGCCAATGCACTACTCAAGAAGTGCGCGTTACCAACAAGTCTAAAGGCCGCCCTACCGATCTCTGACTTGATAGCCGCGATGCAGCGCGACAAAAAAAACCGCAACGGTCGTCTACGCTTAATTAGTATGCAAAAACTGGGGCATGCCGTGACCACTAATGAAATCGACGTCGCACAAATTGAAGCACTCTGGAAAACAGTTGGCGCTATATAATCAAGTGCACCCAGATATCAAGCGAAGCAACCAAGCCGGCAAATTTGAATTCGGCGTGCCCTGTTCGATGTTGAAACTGTCAAACGATCCCAATGAACCAACTGTTTTAATCGTACGCGCAGGTATGATGCGTCGCATAACGAGCAAGTAGTATAAAATCACAGGCAGCGCAGAGTGTCACCTGTTTGCTGTTATGGAAGATTTGCATGATCACTCGGGTCAACAAGGCCGAGTCGAAAATAATGCGACTACTCTACTTAATTAGTTTTGTCGCTGAATTTTGAGCACGATAAAGTGATGCGTGCCGTTATGCCAAACATACAAACGATTCTTGCCTACCTGAAGTTGCGCCTCAAGTGCCTCGAGTGTTGTCACTGCTGCGCCATTCACTTCAAGAATGACCATTCCACGAGTGAAGACATCCGCATACAGAGACTCGGCAAGTACGTCACTGACCAACACGCCATCGATTTCATTGGGTAGAGAGAGCCCTTTGCGTATGCGCTTATTAATCGGCTGAAGCAGCATACCATCAAGAATACCCTGCTCTAAATAAGCACTCGCAACTGAGCCACTCAAGCTACCTAGCACCACTGGTAACGTTAGCGTTTCATTTAGACGCACTAGTGTGACAGTCACTTCACGCCCCGGCCGCATTTGCGAAACTACCAGCCGCAGTTGTGGTGCCGATTCGATCACTACAGTATCGACTTTCAGAATAATATCGCCGTGACGAATCCCGCCATCTTCTGCCGGCGAGCCAACTTGGACTTGGTTGACCAACGCACCACGGGTAGATGGCAAGCCAAAGGCATCTGCCAAATCTGGGGTCAAATTCACAGGGATCAATCCGAGCAAGCCCCGTGGCACTTCGCCAGACTCAATCAGATTCGTCACTACATTCATAACCATATTGGACGGAATCGCAAAGCCGATGCCGATACTACCCCCCGAACCAGAGACTATCGCAGTATTAATTCCAACCAACCGGCCCGCAGCATCGATCAATGCGCCGCCAGAATTCCCCAAATTCACTGACGCATCAGTCTGAATAAAATCCTCGTATGCACCGGGTCCGAGAATACCAGACGAATCACGCCCGAGCGCTGAGATAATTCCACGCGTAGCAGTGAGTCCAACATCTAACGGGTTGCCGATCGCAAATACAATATCGCCGACACGCAGCTTGGCACTATCGGCAATCGTTACAATCGGCAGAGACTCGTCGGGCTCGATTTTCAAAATTGCGACATCAGTCTTCTGATCGGAGCCGATCAGTGTCGCCACATACTCAGTACCATCGCTCAGACGCACACGAATCTCATCTGCCGCTTTGCCATGTTGTAATTGTATCACATGGTGATTTGTCACGATGTAGCCATCCTGTGAGATAATCACTCCGGAGCCGACCCCGACACGCTCGAGACGCTCTTTTCGATCGGCCTCAGTGCCTGGCAGTGGACGCCCCCACTGGCGAAATAAATCCTGAATACCCTGCGGCGCACTTTGGTAATACGATGGCTGAATAACTTGTGATGAATACACCGCGACAACCGATGGTGTCGCCCGATCCAGTACATCGGCATACGAGACGACTGGCACCTCCCCGATTGCGCTTACCGCCCTAGAGTCTTCAATGACTCGAAGCTTTTGGAGAGGAGCCGCCGCAATTGACGAAGCAACTAGGATACCACTAAACAACAGAAAGGATTTAGATTTCATAAAAACAAGAGATGAATGGTGTATCATAGAAGTCAAACAGCTCGGCTCCGCAAGTTCAACGCTTTGAAAAAAAGCGCCGCGCATGAAAGACAATTGCATCTCTGGGCGTGCATTGACTTGGAAAGAGTAAAATGCGCGATATTCAAGGTCTCGTCTGCCTGTTGTTGCTACCCCCAGTGATAGACGCGACCAACCTCATTCTCTCAACCAGCAGATTTACAGATTTATCATGTTATCAATGACGATTACTAATGGCTATGCAATACACGCGCTAAACTGCCTAGCCCCCAAAAAATACCTTACTAGCCCCGTCCAAAAACATCACCGCGCAATCCGACGTCCCCAATTTCGACCGAGCAAAGGTCATTAGTTACGTGAGTGAAGCGGGGATAGTCAAAAGTACACATGGTGGCACTGCGGCGTTCAAGTCGACCGCCCCACGGAACAGACCAGTCTACTGACTTGATACGTACAATCGACGGCAAAGAACTGCGTCCTCGGCATGGTACAATTTTCCGCGGAGCGCGCCTCCCTCTGCACCAACTAAAGAAGCACACGGGATCCGATATAAGAAAAAATCTAGCTAAAACTTCGCTGCAAGACTCGGCTGAGTTTGAGGCGCTTAAGCATAATACAGTTATCCCTAATCCTCAAAAAAGGCAGCTATCAGTGGATCATAGAATAGACGATTATTTTCGGCAATTAAGCTCCCAAAGAGCAAGATCGCCTGCATCGGCTTTGAGAATCGGTTCGATACGCTCACTAACGTTAATCAATCCTCGCATTAATATTCGAGGACCTTAACAATTAAAAGCGTTATTTTTATTCTAACTTAAACAATAAGCACAGCGAATGGATACCTCAGTAAACGCAATTGAACAAACCAAAATCCTTATCGTAGATGACGAGCCTCACAATCTGGAATTAGTGGCTGAGATATTACGCCTAGAAGGCATGTCCGTCATTCTATCGATACAAGGAGACGAAGCTATCGAAATCGCCAGAGAGCAAAAACCCGCACTCATCCTAATGGATATTATGATGCCAGGGCTGGATGGTTTAACGGTATGCAAAATGCTCAAATCTGACAAAGCAACCAAGTCGATCCCAATCATATTCTTGACCGCTGCCACCGAAGTTACCGATTTAGTCAGCGCTTTTGTAGCAGGCGGGGTTGATTATATCAAAAAACCTCTCATTCGAGAAGAGTTGCTCGCCCGCGTACAGACACACATCAGCCTCAATCAAGTGCGCCAACAACTGAAAGCACTTTACCAGCAGAAAACAGAGCTGCTAACGACACTCGCGCATGACATTAAAAACCCGACTGGTGCGATCGATGGGTTAGCCACACTGATGATCGAGGACATTGAAGAGGGCAAGCACGACTCGCAGCAACTCTCCTCGATGCTAGAATTGACACGTCAAAGCGCCAGAGGCATGACTGAGTTCGTTAACGAAATCCTCGACAAAGAGGTACGCAACCAAGGTGAGAATCCAGAACTCACTGAAGCTCAGATAAATGTCGCAGAGATTGTCGCCCATTTGGTGCAACTAAATGCCGTTCAATCGAACGAGAAGTCGATTCGCCTCACCTATAAGCCGACATTTGAGCCAATGGTGCATATCAGCCAACGGATTTTAACTGGCATGTTTGATAATATCATCAGTAATGCCGTTAAATACTCGCGAAACAACTCGGAAGTCATCGTCCATCTGATGCCATCCCAATTGCAGCCAAACGGCTTCCGTTTCGAAGTCCGCGACAATGCCCATGTAATTAGCCCTGAAAACAGCGAGATAATCTTTACGAAATTCGCAAAAAGCACCGAAACCCCGATTGGCAACAGCTCCTCTCATGGAATCGGTCTATCGATTGTAAAGCGCTTGGTTGACCTCTGCAATGGCGACATCGGCGTGCGGGAGCGAGAGGATGGTGAAGGCAATGTATTCTACATAGAAATACCTCTATAATTGTAGAGTACCATTGCCAACAGCTCCGACAAAGGGCGATTCACACTAATCAGAAAATACTACTGAGCGGTGTTTCAATTGACTGATTATAATCGCACTACCTCCCCGCGCTTAATGAGCCCGCATAAAAGCCTTGATCGCTGCCGGAGTCGGCTCGACTGAATGCTTCACAATCTGGCGAGCTTTCAAGGTCTCCAATGATGGATGCGTAGAATCTTGTCCGATCGATTCCACAATCGTATCTGGGAATTTAGCTGGATGCGCAGTCGACAGGACCAGCTGTGGACCATCGAAAAGGCCAGTAAACCCACAGGCAGTGTGCGGATCGGCAACGTAGCCGTATCGCTCATAAACACGCTTGATGATCGCACCGATCTCAGTGTCATTGGTGCGCGAGCTGCTGATACCGTCCGACTTAAAATCTTCAAATACGTATTTACCCGTTTGCTTAAAGGTGCTAATGACTTCGCGCACTTTAGCCGAATCGCAATCTTCCGAGTAGTATAAGAAGCGCTCAAAATTGGAAGCAACCTGAATGTCCATCGACGGAGCCAAGCTCGGTGCGACCTCATCCAGCTGGTAAATCCCGGTTTGAAACAATCGATGTAGAATATCGTTTTGATTGGTCGCCACCCGGAAACCTTTGATCGGCACACCCATACGCTGGACCAACCAACCAGCTAAAACATTTCCAAAGTTACCCGTCGGCACCACAAAGGTGACGTCTTCTCGAATCTCCGCTGGTAAGCGAAAGAAGGCAGAGAGATAGTACACACACTGTGCCAAGATCCGAGCGAGGTTGATCGAATTAACCGCAGAGAGGCCGACTTCAGCCGCGAACACACGATCCTCGAATACAGTCTTCATCGCCGCCTGTGCGTCATCAAAGCTGCCCTTGATCGCCAGAGGAAAGACGTTGTTCGCCCCAGTGCAAGTCATCTGGCGCTCCTGTAGTGGTGACACACGACCATCGGGATATAGGATAAAAGTCTTCACTCCAGTCTTACCAAGCAGCCCATGAATCGCCGCTGCACCAGTATCGCCCGAGGTTGCGCCCAGCACAGAGATCGGATTTCCAGTGCGGGCGATCTGCGCTTCGTAAAGATTGCCTAAAAATTGCAGAGCAAAGTCCTTAAACGCCAAAGTCGGGCCATGAAACAACTCTAAGACGAACAGATCGTCGCTTAATTTTTGAATTGGTGCGATATCCGCATGATCAAATTTTGTGTATGAACGCTCAACGATTCCCTGTAACTCAGCACGGTCAATATCAGTGGCAAACACCGCCATAAAGGCTTCGCACAGTTGCGCATAACTGAGCGACTCCCAGTCTTTGAGAAAAGGCGCTAAGTCAGGCAGTTCCGCGGGCAGATACAAGCCTCCGTCCGGCGCCAAGCCTTCGGCAATCGCCGTGGAAAAAGAAACAGGAGGCACTAGGCCACGTGTGCTGATGTATTTCATGACAACAGAGTTCAGAATTCAGTGTAAAAGAGTCAATCCACAACTGAGCACTACGGTGCGGTGTATCTGAATTCCCCCATTAGCACTGCCATCGACATTATCGAAAGATGAAGTTGCTTGGGTATTAAATATCAGCACCAACTCGAGTGAAAATCTTCAGGTTCTCACTACAAAGGCGACTCCACTGTGCAGGACTATTGTCTTTAAACTGAACTTGCCTTAAAGGTAAGCGCCAACACCACGGTCATCATCGAGACGCCGCAGTCGCCCTCACACGCCTGCGATATCGCAGAAGATTTGCTCAAAGGCGATGATCGCATTTTCCAGCAGCTTCAGATCAAAGCCCTCGTCTGGCGCGTGCAAATTATCAATCGGTGTAAACAGGCCAATCATCAAAGCATCCAATCCTGCGCGCTTATTAAAATCAGCAATCACTGGGATACTGCCCCCCTCACGCAAATAAATCGGCGCTTTGCCGAAACATTGCTCGATCGCACGATCTGCAGACTTGAAAGCACGTGCCAAGGCTTCAGGTTGATTGTTCGGTGTATTCGGGCGCCCCGGAGGCACGGCAAGATAAGCCTCTGCCACTGGGCCGCGACGCACATTTAGCGTCACACCTGCGGGGCACAACGCTTCAATTGCAGCGACGACTTGGTTCTGTGTCTTGTGCGGATCTTGATTCGCAACTAGGCGGCAAGTAACTTTAGCAAATGCCTCGCTGGCAATCACTGTCTTCGAGCCTTCACCTTGGTAACCTCCACCGATACCATTAAATTCAAGCGTCGGCCCAAAGCGCACGGCTTCGAGCGGCGAAAGGCCGTTGGCTGGGTAAAATGCCGGCACATCAAGCATCGCCTGATAACTCTCAACGGTTTCTGGATAACGTTTTAATTCATCGCGCTCCCACTCTAAAATCGGCAACACGTCGTCATAAAACCCAGGCACATTCACACTGCCATCTGGTTTGTGTAGCCCCGCGCAAACCTCCATCAACGCTTGCAAGGGATTATAGACCGCGCCGCCATGGATTCCCGAATGCAAGTCACTCTTCGGTCCACGCACTTTAATTTCCAAATCAACTAGGCCACGCAACGCAGTAGTAATAACCAACTGCTCCGTATTTGGGCTGCCGGTATCAGAGACCAAGATAAAGTCTGCTTTGGAGATGCGCTCGGCATACGAATCAAAAAACTTCGGCATGCTGGGGCTGCCAATCTCTTCCTCCCCTTCGATCACATAAGTAATGTTGAGGGGTAGATCTGGATGCTTTGCCAACACACGAGCAAGTGCCGACATATGCACGATTGTCGGCCCCTTGTTATCCGCAGTGCCACGACCATAAATCCGCCCCTCACGGACCTCGGGTTCAAACGGATCACTGGACCAGAGCTCAAACGGATCTGCAGGTTGCACATCGTAGTGCCCGTAGATCGCAATATGCGGCCACGCTGGATCACCGAAACGTTCTGCAAGAAGAATGGGATGCAGCGCGGTCTCGACTACTTCGACTGTAAAGCCAATGTCTTGCAGCAAGCCAGTGGCATATTTACGTGCCCCCTTCATGCCATCTGCATACGCGGGGTCCGTCGAAACGGAGGGAAAACGAATGTATTCTTTAAGAGCTTCGATTGGATCTAACATGCAGTCTAATTTGCGTTGCCACTCTCACAGGTCAAGTGAGCACATTGAAATAACAAGCCCCCACGAGATATACTCAGTCGTGACGACCTAAACTAGCGAACGGATTTATTCTGCAATTTAGTGTGCCAAATCTTTGTCAATTTCAGATACAACGATACGTTTCAAGTACTCGTTCGGTGCCCGAAGTACTCGAGCCACAAAACCTACTCAGACTCGCCCAAGGTCCACTTTAAATATCCGGGAGCGACTTGATCAGCGCGCACGACGACCCACTCTGGGACTTCGTAGGGATGTTGCGCTTCGATATAGGCAAGTAGTTCGGCACTGCGCGCTGCAGCGAATTTGACCATCAGCCGACATTCCCTTGTAGACTGAACTGTTCCTTCCCAACAATAAACCGACTCCACGCCCGCCTCAATCTGTACACAAGCGGCAAGCTTTGTCGTCACCAAATCATTGGCGAGGCGCCGAGCCACGGCATTAGAATCCACCGTCGTCCAAGCGATTAGCAGAGTGTCATGCATGTCTTGCTTCATTCATATTGATTTTTTTAATAAGCTAGCGATGATCCCAAGGCAACTTCACCTGAACAGGTTTGTGATCCCACACCTCGAAAGGCTCAAAGATCTTACCTGGATTGAGAATTCCTTTCGGGTCCAGCGCATCTTTGACCGCTCGCATCGCAGCGATCTCAGCCTTACTGTGTTGCAGCTCCATAAACGGTGCTTTCGCCAAGCCCACTCCATGCTCGCCGGTAATCACGCCGCCTAGATCGACCACTTTCTGCATGAGCTTTTTGATACCTATCTTCGCCTTGACTGCATCTTCAGCATTTGAGCGACCATACATAATGTGTACATGTAAGTTGCCATCACCGGCGTGGCCGAAAGTCGGCGTAGCCAGGCCGATCTCTTTCTTCAACGCTATAGTATATCGGATAAGCTCTGCTTGCTTTTGAATCGGCACAACCACATCTTCGTTAAGCTTGGTATCCGCCATCGAGAACATTGACTGAGAACAGGTGCGTCGCACCTGCCACAGCGCTTCCGCTTGGGCATCGGTGCGTGCCTCACGATATGCCAGCACGCGGTCCGTCATGAATTCTAGCAACCGCTTGCGTTGTTCGCGCACCTCTGTCGCGGGACCGTCCAGTTCAATCAATAAGATCGAAGAACTAGAGTGTCCTTCAAAAATCGGCTTACCAGTATAACGCTCCGCACACGTCACTGATTGACGATCAAGGAATTCGAGAATTGACGGATTGAGCCCGACATCGAATAGAGCCACCACCGCCTTAAGTGCGGCCGCTTCGGACTTGAAAGCAAACATGCCAGTCCAGCGTTTTTGGGGTTTTGGAATAAGCTTCAAAGTCGCGGCAGTGATCACGCCCAAAGTCCCCTCAGAGCCAATCAACAAATCCCGGAGATTCAGACCAGACACGTACTTCTTAAGAGCTAAGCCTAATTTAAAGGGGCTACCATCGGCATAAAAACCTTCGAGCCCGAGCACATAGTCGCGGGTCACACCATACTTAACACACCTCAAACCACCTGCATTACAGGCGATATTGCCACCGATAGTCGAGTATTTCTTCGACGACGGATCTGGCGGATAAAACAGACCCACTGCTTCGACTTGATCTTGCATTTCGGCAGTAACCGCGCCCGCACCAACTGTCACCATGCGAGACACCGTATCAATCTTAATGTCATCGAGTGCCGCAACATCCAAGACCCAGCCTCCGTGCAGGGGCACGGTCGAACCTGTCGCAGACGAACCTGCACCTCGGGCAGTTACTGGAATTGTGTATTTATCAGCGAGCTTGAGTACAGCCCCCACCTCCGTGGCGGTTTGCACCTTTACCACCGCATCAGGCAAAAACGAAAGACGCAGGTTATCTAACGACGCATCGAAGCAGCTTTTTTCATCGACAAACACACGCCCCGGTAATTTGCGGCGCAAGGCTTTGATTGCCGTATGGCTGGTGGGCTTGTTTTTACTCTCGATTTTTCGACTAGGTTGACGACTCATATTATTTAGAGCTTATAACTGATATTACAGTAAATTCAACCACATCTGCGCGGATCAGTCGTGGGGTTATGCATCGCCAATCTGCCGAAAAAATTTGGGCGAAAACCTCGCCCCTTGATACTGGCTATTTTAATTTATTAAAATCGGAGGGAGGGCGACTCGCCCTCCTTTACAGCCACACAGCAGCAATGTGGGCGAGTCGCCCACACTTCGATCGCGATTTATTATACTCGCAGAGTGCAATGCCTCAAACAAGCCACACTGCAGCGATCCGTTGCCTCTGAGATGAAACGGTCTGTCGTTTCAATCGAGACTGTCCTGGCAATTAACGATACCCCCTTTAAAGCCTGTATCAGAGGAGCCACTCAGATCATTCACGCCGCTTCGCTAGGGGCAAACAGCAAGCACCTGTGTATCCAGTTCAATAGTGAAACGCGCGCCCACTCGATCCTCGCGATTTTCGGCATACACTTTGCCACGATGCCACCCTGCGATCTCTCTACAGATTGCAAGACCGAGTCCTGTACTGGTCTCATTACCTGTCGGCTGCACCGACGTCTTTCCGAAATGAGTAAATAACTTATGCATTTCATCCTCCGGAATACCAGGTCCTTCATCTTCGATCACGATTTTAAAGATCCCGTTAACTTGCTCGGTCATAACTCGGATAAAAGAGCAAAAAGGCGAATACTTGACCGCGTTGCTTAACAAGTTATCCAACAAACGACGGAATTGAGACTTATCGAGCATCAACAGCTCTGGCATGCCGCGGTCATCTAATGCCAACTTAATGGACTTTTTATTGGCGGTGAACTGATAAATATTGAGTAACGAAGAGATCACCTCACGCACTTGACAAGGCTCTGCGTTTGATTGCTCTTTTTTTCTGTCAATCACCGAAAGGTCAAGTAATTCATCCACCAGATGCAGCATCGAGGCAGAAGTCGATTGAATCGTATTTACAATTTCTTGCTGCTCATGATTCAAAGGACTGCTCTCAATGAGGAAATCTGAAAGGCCACGAATCGATGCTAAGGGATTGCGCAAATCATGCGATGCGACACCAATAATGCGATCTTTAGCGAGGTTTCCTTTCTTTAAACCATTGATGCGTTGACGTTGAAAGCTCATCAATTCTCGAATCTTTAAGTGATTCCGCATTCGAGCCAAGGCCTCGTAGCGATTGATCGGCTTTGCTACATAGTCACAGCCGCCCGCATCGAGCCCTTCGACGATCGAGCAGGTGTCAGAGCGAGCCGTTACAAAAATAATCGGCACATGCTTCAAACCCGGCATCTTCTTAATCTTCCGACAGGTCACAAAACCGTCGATACCATTCATGATGACGTCGAGTAGGATCAAATCTGGCTCATGCGCTTCGATACATTTAATCGCATTTTCGCCTGAATCGGCCTCATCGACTACGAATCCACTGCGCTCAAGCAATCGACGTAATAGCATACGAATCATCCCGTCGTCGTCCACGACTAGAATACGAGATCCTTCGGTATTAATTTCTTCAGGTAGTTTCACTCGGGTGACAAACAAAAGTTACTGTAATTAAAATAGCTTAATACACTTAAAGTCAAATGCCCTGCGTTCTTGTGCAATATTCGCTGACGCTTTAATATTGCACCCGAGCGATGCCTTCGCATTTTCTTGCCGCTATGCTTCAAGCTGGTATCGTAGGTCTCCCCAATGTGGGCAAAAGTACACTGTTCAACGCTCTTACGCGCACACGTAAGGCGGAGTCGGCAAACTATCCGTTTTGCACGATTGATCCGAACGTGGGCGTCGTTCAAGTGCCGGACAGTCGCTTGGAGCCTCTACGTGAGATCTCTAAGACGAATAAGGTCATCCCTGCGGCGATTGAGTTCGTCGACATTGCCGGCCTCGTCGCTGGGGCCAGTAAGGGGGAAGGCCTGGGCAACAAATTCCTCGCTAACATCCGCGAGGTCGATGCCATCGTGCACGTCGTGCGTTGTTTTGACGATGACGACATTATCCACACCTTGTCTGGTATTGATCCGCTGCGTGATATCGAAGTGATCAACACCGAACTGATCCTCGCCGACATCACCTCACTGGAAAGCCAACAAGAAAAGCTCGTAAAGAAAGCACGCGGTGGCGATAAAGAAGCTGCCGAAAACGTTGCACTCATCGAGCGCCTGCTGCCGCACCTGAACGAGACTAAGCCAGCGATCACGCTCGACTTATCGGACGACGAACGAGTCGCACTCAAGCGCCTCTGCCTACTTTCAGCAAAACCGGTGCTGTATGCCTGCAATGTTGCCGAATCAGACCTCGCCGACTACTCGAGCAATGCCTTCGTCAACGCAGTCGAGAAATTTGCTCACGAGCACCACGGTGCAGGCACTTGCGTGGTTTCAGCTTCCGTCGAAGCCGAGCTAATCGACTTTGACGACGAGGAAGCCTCAGAATACCTCGAATCACTCGGCGTACAAGATTCTGGCGTGTCGCTCCTCATTCGTGCGACCTATGATCTGCTCGGACTTGCCTCCTACTTCACTGCGGGCGTACAAGAAGTGCGTGCATGGACTTTTAAAACCGGCATGAAAGCACCGCAATGCGCTGGCGTCATTCATACCGACTTCGAATCAGGCTTCATCAAAGCTGAAGTAGTCGCCTACGAAGATCTGATCGAAGCAGGCAACGTCGCCAAAGCTCGCGAAGCTGGCAAATACCGACTCGAAGGCAAAGAATACGAATTTAAAGACGGCGACGTGACACTCTTCCGCTTCAACAACTAGGCGGCTTCTTGATTTCGCACGGCCGTTGCATTCCACGCCACTCTAATCATTGCAATTAGCCTGAAGAATAGGAAGTTCAGGCAGTTGACTAAATCGAGACTTACTTGCACTCCTACACGTACATATGATTTCGCGTATCCATTACCCTTTCCTACAATGCCTACCACTGTTAGTAGCCAGCATCGCAGCCATCTGCTTGACTGCTTGTGATCAAGCGCAACCCGTATCCTACCAAATCCCGAAGGAGGAACGCGCCGACACGATACCAACGGTCGCAGCGGCAACCACGCAAGAAACGAGCGCCCCAAGCAAGATGAACGTGCTGCCCGGCATGCAACAGGCGGCCAACGCAGCTGGCGAAGTCGACTTCATCACTCCTGACGGCTGGGAAAATCTCGTTGCAAGCGGCATTCGCAAAGCGAATCTCAAAGTCACCGCCGACACTGGCAGCGCCGAAATCACCATCCTCACATTCCCTGGTGATGTCGGCGGACACCTCGCCAACATTAACCGCTGGCGCGGTCAAGTCGGCCTCGAAGCAGCCACGGTCGAAGACTTGCCCACCTACACTACAGATTATGACATTTCAGGGCACCGCGGACTCTACGTGCGCCTCGAAGGCGAATCGCAAAGCATTCTCGGCGCACTCCTGCCCTTCCATGGCAGCACTTGGTTCGTCAAAATGCTCGGCGACACTACTACCGTGCTTGCCAACGAAGCATCCATGAAGCAATTCCTCGATTCGATCCAACTCGAAGACCACGCCCACTAAATCATGCAAGCGCTGCTTCAATTCTTTGCATCACTGCGGCTTACCGTCATCCTGCTCGCTTTGTCCATGGTGCTGATTTTCTTTGGCACACTCGCACAAGTCGAGACTGGCATTTGGAAAACACAAAAGGACTACTTCGAAAGCGTTCTAGCGATATGGGCTTACCCCGAAGCATGGATCGCATACGATCAGCTCTACTGGCTGCGCATTCCGATGCCCGGCGGTTACCTACTCGGCGGCATGCTGCTAATCAACCTCGTAGCTGCCCACGTCACTCGTTTTACATTAACTGCCAAGAAAGCCGGCATCTTCCTAATCCACATCGGCCTGATCCTGCTACTTATTAGCGAGTTACTGACCGACGTGCTCTCTGAAGAAAGCCAAATGCCCGTCGATGAGGGCGCCAGCAGTAACTACTCTCAAGAATATCGCGACAACGAGCTCGTGTTGATTGACCGCATGCACGCCGATTTCGACACCGTGCATAGCATCCCCATTGCACTACTCAAACCAGGTAAAACAGTCGCCGTGCCAGAGAGTCCGCTGACCATCCGCACCATCAGCTACTATCCGAACGCGCAAATCGGCCGTGCCCAAGAAGGTGCCGCGCCAGTCGAATCTCCCGCCAACCAAGGTGTTGCCGTTAAGATGAACGTCGTGGTTACACCGTCTGCAGTTACATATGCGGAGAATCAGATCAACACCGCGACTGCTTACGTCGAAGTGCTCGGCCCCGAGGGTTCACTCGGCATCTGGTTGGTTTCGAATGTCATCGACGATCGCTTTCCACCGCAAATGGTGACTCTCGGCGAACAAAGCTGGGAGATCGTCCTACGGCTGAAGCGCCACTATTACCCATTCGAAGTCGAGTTGGTCGATTTCTCCCACGAGAAATATCCTGGTACTGAGATACCTTTCAATTACTCCAGTGAAGTGATGGTACGCCACAGCGATACCACCAAAAACCAAAAAGCGCTGATCTACATGAATCATCCGCTGCGCTACGAAGGCTTGACCTTTTATCAAGCCTCTTTCGCCAACGACGACCGCACCTCAATCTTCCAAGTCGTGCGTAATCCAGGCTGGATCCTGCCCTACGTCAGCGTATTGCTAATGGGAGTGGGTATGCTCGTCCAGTTCGGCATGCATTTCTTTAAATTCCTCAAAAAACGCGCTTCCGTCTAATGAAGAAATTCGCTTTCACTCTGATCCTGATAATCGCTGCGTTCATCGTCGCATCGGGATTCAAGCCAGCCACCAACACCTCGGACTTTGATGTCGCCAGCTTCTCTGAGCTGCCGGTGCAAGTCGGCGGCCGCATCAAACCGCTCGACTCGGTTGCGCGTAACACGCTGCTCGTGCTCGCTGCACGTCAAAAAGTCGTCACCCCCGAAGGCGTGACACTCAGTCCGATCGAATGGTTCATGGACCTGACCATGCGTCCTGAAGTGGCCGACACCTATCGCGTGTTCAAAATCGAGTTTCCAGACGATCTCGGTATCGCAGGGCTCGCACAAAAAGGCCAACGCCACTACGCCTTCAATGATCTCCTGCCGCACTTTGATGAGATCCTGCGGCTCTATAAGGAGATCAACCCTGAACCAAAAAAACGTAGCCCCTACGAGCAACAAATCGCCGATCTTAACGACGGCCTCACACTCTATCACCGGGTCATGCACTCGCTGCACCCGGTCGGCACCCCTGAGCGGCTTGATCGACTCGTCGATGAATATCAGAGCTACATTAGCAGCATCGCCCCAGGACTCGTGGCCCTCCGCCAACAGCAAGCAGGTGAAGAATACGATGCCGAACTGCTCAGCAGATTCATTCAATTTGGCGACGATTATTTGAAACTTTCGAAGACCGCATATCTGCGCGTCGTGCCACCAGTCGCGCCCGTCGACCCACTCGACGACTGGAAAAATATCGGCTTAGAATTACTCGACGTAATGCGAGGCGATGACCTCAGCCCTTACGTTACCAGCTACGCCAGCCTGACGATGGCATATCGCCTGGATCAGCCCGACATGTTCAACAAAACCGTCGAACAATTACGCCTGCGTTTTGTCGGTGAATTCCCAAACGATATTGATCGTGTGCATTTCGAACGCGTCTTCAATCAAGCGCAGCCGTTCTATCTTTCGATGCAGCTCTACGTGCTGATCTTCCTGACCGTCTGCATCTCATGGCTGCGCTGGCCTGAGCCACTTGCCAAAGCGGCATTCTGGGTGCTATTGCTCGCCTTTACCATCCATACTTTAGGGCTGATTGCTCGCATGTACATTCAAGAGCGCTACGGTGTTTTTGTGACGAATCTCTACTCTTCTGCCGTGTTCGTCGGTTGGGGTGCGGTGCTGCTCGGTGTGATCCTCGAAAAGTTCTACAAGAACGGTGTCGGCGCGGCGATGGCTTCGTTGGTCGGGTTCTGCACGCTTATCATTGCGCACCACCTATCCATGAGTGGCGACACACTTGAAATGATGCGCGCAGTGCTCGACTCCAACTTCTGGCTAGCGACGCACGTCACCGTCATTACATTCGGCTACTCCGCCATGTTCTTTGCCGGCGCACTTGCATTGATTTTCACTGTACTCGGGCTATTTTCCAAGCGCTTCAGCAAAGAGTCGGCCAAATCCATCGTCAGTATGGTGTATGGGATCACCTGCTTTGCCACGTTGTTTAGCCTGGTTGGGACTATTCTCGGTGGCATCTGGGCGGACCAATCCTGGGGTCGCTTCTGGGGCTGGGATCCGAAAGAAAATGGCGCACTCATGATCGTGATTATGGGTGCCATCGTGTTACACGCACGCTGGGGCGGGATCGTCAAAGAGCGAGGCCTCATGGCTTTGGCGATCTGTGGTAGTATTGTGACAGTATGGTCGTGGTTCGGCACCAATTTACTCGGCGTAGGCCTACATGCCTATGGCTTTACCAGTAGCGGCTTCTGGTGGACGATCGGCTTTGCCGCTAGTCAGATATTTTTCATCTGCCTATTGAACTTACCTTGGCGCTACTGGCGCAGTGCATTCGGCGAAGATAAGAATCGCCGCGAACGCAAAGCTTTCCTCATTGCTGGTCAAGAAGGCGGAAATACTTAATCTGTGAGCGGCGCACCACGCGACAAGTCCACCACTGTCGCGTCTGAAGGGACATCGAATTGCGACTCAAATAACTCACGATTTGGCCTAAATTTAGTGAATGTTACACTGTCATGTAACGTGCCATCAAAATAGAGTTCATAGCCCATCGGCAGACGCGGAGATACCCCCGCTTCAGACGGCGCAAAGTAAATTTCAAGATCCACCAAATCTGTCTCTCGCAGAACTTGAGTCCGGCGGTAGACTTCCTCATAGCTCTGCAGATCTATATAATGATAAATGGGCATCGGCAGTAGCCCACGACTCACGATCACTGCACAATCGCGCCCTTGCCATTGCTCATCAGGCAAACGCTCCAACACCGGCTTGAGCTCAGATTCAGCTGCCCCAAGGGATTGATAGCTCCATGCTAGCTGTGTGAGCGAACTCTCAAACAATGCCACCCGCATGAAGAATTCGACTCCGCCTTTATTTAAATCCAGCAAATCCTGCCTAGACCATCCTATCTTTCCATCATAACCAAACTTTGAGGTATACTTGAAGCCAATACCCTCTGTTTTAAGTGCATACAGATTAGGGCGACGCGACATTATAATTAATTCGCAGGTCACGGTAAGTGCCGAAGCCGCCCCATGTACAATCAAAGAATCTACCTCACTAAGCTGTGTTACTTCTAAATGTTTCTCCAATAGAGTCACTAATGAAAGCCGCGACGGCATCTTGCGATTCGGCTGATCAACGCCATAATTGACTTTTGGTTCCGCTACCACCAATGTAGTCGGTGCAACAGCTGTTGTAGTTGTTGTAGTTGTTGCAGCGACAGGCGCACTGCCAGCCAGCAACAAATAATACAGCAGTGCGACGACACCCCCAACGACAATCGTTACTGCCCCAACTAAAAAAAACACAGTTCGCTTAGGGACTTGTTCGCCTAGTACATCAATATATTTCGATGATTTCATTTTGGATTGTATTTAGAAAAAGGCCAAGAATAACCACAGTAATTTGTATACGAAAAGATCCTAACAATTAAATGCACTAAAGCACAACGTGGTTAAGTTCCTCAAATCCACACACAGGCCGGCAGATTGGAAACGGGAAATAAGTATAATTCGTCACATAATCCATACAGTGATTAACAGATAGCTCCGCCACAGTTAGCCGCCGTTTGCCTGACGCTCCATCTCAGCAAGCTCTTCTTGAGCTTTGGCAACGCGCGCCTGTGCTTCTTGGATGCGCTTCGCTCGCGCTTGAGATTCCTCATAGGCCTTTTTCTTCACGGCCAACTCTGCTTCGAGACGCGCTGCCTCACGCTCTGCCGCGCTGACATCAGATGTGGTTGAATTACGCGCAATCTCATCACGTACTCGTTTCGCCTCTAAGGCCTGGATTTCTTCTTCCAGATTCACCTGAGCTTGTGCCTCTTGATCATACTCATACTGCCGCTGAGCTTCAGCGGCTTCAAGTTCCTCCTTGTTTTGGTCATACTTGCTACCACCCAAGCCACCAAGTGCAGCACCCGCCGCCGCACCCGCAGCGACATTCGCCCCACTACCGTCGCCGAGCTGAGCCCCAATCACAGCGCCCAGAATCGCACCAGCCGCAACACCGACATTGCGCCCCGTATTGCCACTGTTAGTCGATGAACATCCGCTAAAAAGTAACACAGCGCATAAGAGAATAGGAGTGAGTGTAGCTTTAAACATAACTGCATGTTATTGTTTAGTAAGGAAATTGCAATATCGAGAATAAACCGCAGGATCAGTTAGTAAATACTGCAACAGGCCTGGTCGAGACGCCTCCGACATCACCAATTTATCTATTGCCTGGGCAAAGCGCACGATCTTTACATACCACACAATATCTATGAGCTTACGAAATCCCGAACGCGGCCTCTTCTCAGTCAAGGGCCTCATTTTCAGCCTCGGCCTGATCGCCTCATTCATCTTCGTCGGCGTACTCTACGGCGGACTGATCCGACCGGCCGCCAATAAGGCCGCTCTTGCGCAAAGCTATGGCGTCGAAGGTGCCGGCCCATCCTCAGCAATCTTTATGATCCTTAAAGATTACGAGCAACAAGTTTGTATCTCCCTGTTCCTCTGGGGCATCATGATTCTCGCCTATAAATTCATTCTGGTGCATGCAGAAGCCAAAATTCTTGGACGCTTCGATCCTGAGGGCGAAGGTATCGAGGCGGAACCTGAAGTCGATCTACTCAGCGGCGGACGCAGCATCGCCCGTGAGCGTGCAGGGAAGCTCTCCAAAGAAATCGACGAAAAGAGCGCGTCCCCCAATCTCAAAAATAAGATTCTCCCATATATTATGGCACGCGGCCTAGAGCGCTACCATATGACGGGCAACGTGCCCGAAGCCACCGAGACCATCATGGGGCGTCTCGAGGTCGCCGCCGAACAACAAGAAAGCGAGTTGTCCATGCTTCGCTATTTAGTCTGGGCGATCCCATCCATCGGCTTCATTGGCACCGTCCGCGGCATCGGCGTCGCACTACACCGCGCGGACGAAGCCCTACAAGGCGACATCTCCGGCGTCACCAATGCGCTTGGCGTCGCCTTCAACTCAACACTCGTCGCTCTCATCATCAGTATTGTACTGATGCTGCTAATCCACCTCCTGCAAAGCGGACAGGAAGGCCTCATCCTCCGCCTCCAGACCTTCTGCCGCGAACAGATCATCGATAAACTCTATGATCGTAATGAAGACGAGGCGCCCAAAATCGAGATTGAAAGATCCGCCGAAGAGCCTTCGGCAGGCGACAGCGCCTCTCTCGACTAAAGTTCGCAGAACCGCTCCACTAGTACTCCAGCAATGAAACGCCGAGAAGCACAAAGCTCCGCACTATCATTTATCGACTGCATCTGTTGCGGTTTCGGTGCCGTTTTGCTGCTGTTTATTCTCACTGCCAAGAGCCAGATCATCGACTCGCAAGAAGAAGCCACACAATCCCTCGCCGCCGAAGAGACCCTGCAAGAAGCAATTGAAGAAGCCGAAGCGAAGCAAAAATCTCTAGAGAAAGACATCGCTGCGCTTGATCCGCAACCCGATGCCAATGCCACCAGCGTTGCCGAGCTTGCCGCCGAGCAAGAGCGCCTCGCTAAAGCCATCGAAGATCAAGCCGAGGCACTTGCATCACTCGACACCAAGGCCGAAACCGTCGATGCCATAGCCGGGCTCGACCGCCCCTCTGCCGATCAAAGCTACTTGTCTGGCCTTCGTCTACGGGGACCACGCGCTATTATCCTACTCGAAAACTCTGGCAGCATGCTCGCCAGAGATGCCAAGAGCGCCCTCGAAATCATCCGCAACAAGAGCGGGACCAGTGCTAAAAAATGGCTACGCGCCAAAGCCGCCGTGCGAGCCGTGATCGCTGCGATACCAAAGGGCACCAAAGTTGCGATCTTGCAGATGAATGAAGCCACATCGGCGGTATCCGGCAGCTCCGTAAGCCCCTACATCGACCCCTACAATAACAGCGCTCTACTCACCACACTCGAGCGGCTCGACAAACTCCAAGCCTCCGGGGGCGCCGACCTGTCCAACGCCCTGCGCACCGTCGGTCAGCTCAAAGAGCGCCCCAGCAGTCTCCTGTTAATCAGCGACGGGCTCCCCTCCGCGCCCAACCCCAGCCACCAGAATCTATCTGAAGCCAACCGCGTGCAACTCTTCAAAGCCGCGATGGCAACGCGCCCGAGTTACCCCTTTAACGCCATCCTCTTCCCCTTCGCAGGCGATCCTTCCGCAGCCGGCCTCTATTGGCAACTCAGCGGCCGCACCAACGGCATTACCCTTATCCCTGACAACGATTGGCCATCCCTGTAAGCGAACGTCGAACAATGAACATCGAACGTCCAACATCGAATAAGAAAAGTGGTTCAATAGTCACCATGCGTCTGCATCTCTCCTCATTTAAATATTCAGCGTTCAGCGTTCGGCGTTCGACGTTCAACGTTTCATCTGTCGTCGTTTTATCATGATAAAACGACGACAGATGGAGGTATTCAGCCTCTCCTTCCTTGACTGCCTCTGCTGTGGATTCGGGGCGATCCTGTTGCTATTTATTTTATCAATCGGCTCAGGCAAGGCCGGCGTCAAAAGCGAAGTCGACGATCCCACCTTGCTGGCCATGCGAGCCCAACTCGCCCAACTCGAAGCAGACGTCACCAACAAAGCCGCCCTCCTCGAAGCTTCCATCAACAACAAGCAGACAGAGCAAGAGCGGCAGCGTATACAATCGATCATCCAAGAATTGGAATCCACACTTGCCAACCTCCAACAAGAGTTCGACAGCAAGCAGGCCAACCTCAGCAAAAACCAACAAGCTGTAGCCGAAGCCACTCGTCTCCTACAAAGCTTCAAACACCAGGATCTTCCCCCGATCGGCCTGCCCGCGGATGCAACCCACGTCGCCTTCGTCATCGATACATCCGGCAGCATGCGCAACCAGATGACCAATCAGCTCCACTTCGGTGTGATTGAGCAAATCACCGAGCTCCTCGAAAGCCTGCCCGAGGTAAAACGTATTCAATTTATCGATACCAGCGGCAGCTACATGCTCCGCGACCGCCGAGGCTTTTGGCTACCCGACACACCCGGCCTACGCAAGCAGGCCTTACGCGCCGTGCTCAACTACCCACTCCTCAGCGTCAGCGATCCCGAGCCCGGCGTGCGTAAAGCCTTCAGCGACCTCCAGCAAATCCTCGATCCCAGCGACAGCATGAGTCTCTACGTGATCGGCGACGACTTTCGCGGCTCGACACAAAGCCTCCTCATCAAGCTCGACCGCCTCAATCCACGCAATCCAACAACAGACAAACGCCCCGTCTCCGTCAGCGCCATCGGCTTCCCCACATTGATCAACCCCTTCCAAATAGGCGCGCCACAAGGCAACGCCCGCTTCGCCAACATCATGCGCGAAATCGCCGAAGCCCACGACGGGGTCCTGATCCTCAAACCTAGGATCTAAATATAAAAAGCCAGCAAACAAATGCTGGCTTATTATATTGTCGATGGTGCGGGTAGACGGAATCGAACCGACGACCTCTGCGTGGAAGGCAGGAACTGAAAAATCGGAATACCCCGACACACCAACGACTTACGACCACGACCTTCTTTACATATTGAAGTCTGCCCAAAAAAATGCCCAAAATGGAGGTGTTATGGGGAGACCGAAAAAGTTAGAGCGATTCCATGTGAGAGCCGTGAAGGGAAAGAACGGGAAGAAGCTGTATCGTGTTGAATGATATAAACTCTCTGGTGAGCGTATACGGAAATCATTCAAAGTAAATGCTGATGCGATCAACTATAGGGCAGAACTAGAAACAGAGATCGAGGAGCTTGAGAACGTCCCAGTCTTACAAAGAACTCGTCTCTCCCCTGAGCAGATTAGCGACGCTGAGACCGCCGTCAAAGCCGCCGAAGGCACGAGTCTAGCGGCTACCATCACCCACTACCAGAAGCTTGAAGCGGCGCTGCGCGAGACGCATGACATCTCACTCGACCGGGCTGTTGCTTTTGCGCTCAGTCATTACAAGCCCGAGACCGAAGAACTTTCGATTATGGTGGCTCGTGAGCGCTTTCTCGCGTCCCGCAGGAACATTGCGGTGAAGACCAAGGAGCACTACAAAAACACGACAAGGCTGCTAGTCCTCGACGATCCCAACAAGCTCACGCACCAGTTCTCAGTCGCTGACATCGAGAAAATCCTCTCTGGCTATGATAACCCGAACTCGCACAAAACATACAGGCGCGGGATCTGCACATTTTTCAACTGGGCGAAGCGCTTTCATTACTGCCTAGAGAATCCATGTGACCGCTTGGATAAGCCTCCTACAGATACGAGCGCAATCGCGATTCTCTCATTGGATGAGGTAAAGAGGTTATTGAAAGCAGCCACCCTCTTACATGACGGCGCGTGCGCGGCGTCAGTGGCCATATTACTGTTTGCGGGGTTACGCCCGAGTGAGTTGCAGGATTTGAAACCAGAGGGTGTTAAGGATGGGCACATCCGAGTGACAGGAGGCAAACTTAGGCGTAAGCTGAAGCGTAGCGTGCCCTTAGCACCTGTCTTGAGAGAATGGTTGAAGGTGTATCCATTCACGGGAGCGCCTGATGGATGGTCTTACAAACAGCGCATGCTTCGCAAATCGACGAAGGCAGAGCGGTGGGTAAGTGACATCATCCGCCATACGAGTATATCCTACCAACTGGAGCGTGATCGCGACGAAGGTCGAGTCGCATTCAACAACGGGACAAGCGTTCAAATGATCAACCAGCATTACCGCGACGTAGTTGATGATCAGAAAATGGTGAAGAAGCTCTGGAGTCTAACACCCGGCAAGCTCAGTGAAGTGAAAGTCGACCTAGGCACTTCACGAGAGAAGAATACACTCATCGAGTGGCCCACCGATGCGAAGCTGAAGAAGTTGGTATGGGCAAAGCCGCTCTCACGCCTAGCACTGGATCTGGATGTCTCGGACAGCGCCATCCGCAAGCGCTGCAAGCAGCACGGCATAGAGCTGCCGAAGAACGGGCACTGGCAGCGTGAATTCCAGCGGGCGAAATCCGGGCCGCATGTTTAGAGGCTAGGCCTACGGGGTTGCGATGCACTTGATTCACTGCGTTCAAAAAGCAATTCGCCCAATCGCCACAACAATGGTTACACGGAGAAATGAACTATTAAGATCCACCTTACACGCACCTACAAATGTCCAGTATTTTAATTAATATACTGGACATTAGGGGCATCATCCCGTTCATTCGAAGCGAATGAATGTCAGCAAGAAAATAGCGTCCTACCTCGCTCGGATCCCTTGTGGTTATGTATTCAGTTATACGGAGGTCTCCACTGAAGCAGTGGAGAAGGAAGCGCTGATTAAAGGCTTAAACCGCATGGCTGCGGCTGGTAAAATCGCGAAGTTAAGTCGGGGGAAATTCTACAAGCCAGAGCAAAGCCCTTTTGGAGAGTTGCCGCCACCTCAGGATCAAGCCGTCAAGGACCTGCTTGAACGGCGCGGAACGGTGGAAGGTTACTTGAGTGGACTGAGCATCTACCCAGAGCTCGGACTTTGCACGCAGGTCAGCAATACGATTCAAATCGGCAAGAATGAAACACGTCCCGCCTTCCAGCGCGGCCGCTACAAAATCTCGTTCATTAAGCAAAAAAATACGATTACGAAAGAGACGATCCCGCTGCTGCAAATCCTCGACGCCATGCGTTGCATCAAGAAAATCCCGGATACCGACATCGGCAACGCTTGCGAACGATTCAAGCACCTGATC
>JABJQI010000132.1 GCA_018663485.1 Opitutia bacterium | reverse complement strand
TGCCTCTTTAGGGCCGATTCGAGCGATTAGATCATTACTGTTAAGGATGAGCTCCTCAATTTCGGCGGATGCTTCCTTGAACTTTTTGTATTCAAGCAGTTGTTGCACTAGCTCCCAGCGTGGATCGATGTCGTCGTCTTCGACGTCTTGATTGGAGCCTTGGTCCTTTTGCGGTAGGAGCATACGACTCTTAATGTACATGAGTGTTGCGGCCATGACGAAAAACTCACCTGCGATTTCGAGGTCAAGATTCTCCATCGAGTCGAGAATTCCAATGTATTGGGCGGTGACGTGCTCGATCGGGATGTCGTAAATATCCACCTCGTTGCGCCGAATTAGGTAGAGCAATAAGTCCAGTGGACCCTCGAATGCCGGCAGTCGTATGGCGAAGTCATTTGAGGGGACGAGTGCTTCTTGCATGCTGATCGGTGGTTACTAATTTGCGAGACGTAGGCGCACGGTAAATTCTAAATCGCTTTCGCGGCTAGAATCTTGGCGGAAGGTGAGGCCGTAAATAATTTCCCATGCGTTGTTGAGCCGCGTGTTAATACCGATCTCGGTGCTGGTAAATTCGCCAGTTTCGGCGTCGTAGCGGGTATCTGCTAGGAAGGAATAGCGCTCATTGATGCGATAGATGAAGTCGATGCGGTATTGATCGATCCGATCATGCAGAAAAACAGTTGAGAGCCCGATTTCCCAGATTTCGCCACTTCGGATTGAGGTGCGTGTGCGAAGCTCTTCGAGTGTCATGCTCTTGGTTTGAAAGCGGCTGGCGAGGTCGAACTTGAGCCAAGGAGCGGGACTTAATACTAGCTCGATCCATGTGGCGTTGAGGGTGTCTTGCATGTCGCCATCGTAACGTGTATTCTTCTCAAACAGAATGTCTTGGTAGAAATTCAATGCGGCGAGTGTGCGCGATCCATAGCCCTCCGCGCGGGTTTGGAAGAGGTTTTCCACGCCGAGACGTGTGAGGTGCGTTTCACTGATGGAGTCGACGTTGCGTAAGTCACTGAGGTCAAGCATCGGACGGTCTAAATCAAAAGCAGTGCGATCGATGGCGGCTATCTCGTCTTTAGCATCTGGATCCGAGAAGTAGCGGTAGCGTAATACGGGACGCAGTACGTGACGCAGACCGTTGATTTTCCACATTTTGTTTTGAGTGGTGTAGGTTGCGTAGGCGCGCGCTTCGAGGTCGAAACCGACTTCGTAGATTTCACGAGTGTAATGATCGTCTTCGAGGGAGGCGCCTACTGGGGCACTGCTATATGGATCGTTGTATCGACCGATGGCGAGCGGATCCATCTCTTGATTCTCGTAGTGCGTGACACGTGCGCCGGCGAGAGGGGTCAAGGTGAGCCAGTCAGCGAGTAGCATGGGTCGCTCGATGCGGTAGGTGAAGTCAAAGCGATCTGACTGACTGTCTTGGTCGATCTCCGGTATGACTTGGCCGAAATCTTCTTCTAGATGCGCATAACTGGCAGAGAAACGTTGGTAGGCTCCAGTCTTAAAAACAGGTACAGGGAGCAGATCGAAACGCACTTCGGGTAAACGCTCTTGCACCAGTTGGAAATCATTTGGGCGGACGCGACCGAAGGCGGACAGGAAGTAATTGTCGCCAGCGTAAACGGCTTCGACAAAAGAGTCTGGTTGTTGGTTGTCGCTGAAGTAGTCGTCACGAAAATCGCGTGTCACCTCAGAATCAGACCAATAACTAGTCGTAGCAGTAATATTGATGCGTTCGCCGATGTGGTGTTGGTGACGCCATTCCACAAAGCCACGCTCTGAATCGATCGGTTGGTTGTAAAGGCCAGGCTCAGGATCGCCTTGATCGTTGAGATATCCAGTACTCAGTGCGCCAGTGATCGTCTGGCTTTCGGAGTTGTAGGAATATTGAGCTGTCGGGCCAACCAGTACACCGCGTTTGCTGTAGAGGTCGAGATTGGCTCCGGCACGTAGCCATGAATTGACCGGGAATAGCGTCGTTGTTTGCAGGTAAGTGCCGAGTTCGCTATCCGAGCCGGCATCAACTTCTAGGAGCAAGGGGGTTTGATCGATGTAGTGGGTGAAGCTTGGGAGTTTGGCGACTGGCAGGTTGCCGATTCTGAAGGTCGTGGCGCTCATCGTTAATTTGCCGCCTTGTTCGCTGGTGAAATCAATCTGGTCAGAAGAGACATTGGGCGTGAAGCGCCCTGGATTACCATAATAGATAGTCGCTCCCAGAAAAGTCGTGTTTTCTGTAGTGCCACCTGCGGTGACACCAGCAATATAGATTGGCCACTGGCCGGTGCGAAAGATATCGACTGCGAACACACTTTCTTGCGGATCATAGCTCAATTGGTCAGCGATGAGGCGGTAGCCATCTCTTGTGATCGCGACGTTACCGAAGGCATCTGCTAGAGAGTATTCCTGATAATAGGTAATACGATCCGCGTTGAGGCGCGTGCCTTGAAAGTCGAGTCTGGCATCGCCGCGGGCCACTAAGCGCTGAGCAGCCTCGTCGAACTCTAAGGGTTCAATCGAGCTCAGTTCAGGCAGAGCCGCAAAAAGCGTCAGCGAAAACTTCGAAATGAGTAGCAGGAGGGAATATAACCGAGCGATTCTTAGCACGGGAGGGGACTATGGGCGGGGTATTTTAGGGCGACAAGTCTTTTATCGCATGAGTGTAAATCAAGTGGGTTTTTATCTGATTGAATCGTGTGTTACGGCTTAGGTTCTTGCAAATAGTAACGGAAGTGATCTTTTCTTACATCTGTGATTGTTTCTAAAAACCTCCTCGACTCGGTTACTCAGGTGACATCGAGCCAGCCGCACTCAATATTGGGAATGCATCCGTATACTGCTGGATCAAAGTCCAGCATCGTGGTGCGCGCTTTTTTAGATGATGCGTTGACCTGCGAGGTTGTGGACGTGTCGGTGCCAGAGGGGCCGCGTTATCCGTTGAAACGTTTGACGGACGACGGTTTCTTTGAAGGGGTGATTCCTCAGCGGCAGCATGTATTTGCCTACCGCTTAAGGATCGAGCGCTATAATGGCGAAATTCGCCAGTTCTACGACCCATATAGTTTTCTGCCTAGCTTGTCGGACAATGATGTCTACCTCTTTAACGAGGGTAATGAGCACCGAGCCCACTGTAAGATGGGTGCTCAGTTGCGTGATTTAAATGGTGTGGCAGGTGTGTCGTTCGCCGTGTGGGCGCCGAGTGCAACGCGCGTTTCGCTGGTCGGTGACTTTAATCATTGGGACGGTCGCTACCATCCGATGCGGAGTCTCGGTGGATCAGGCATCTGGGAGTTATTCGTGCCTGGGCTAGAAACTGGAGCCAAGTATAAATTCGAAATCGGTACGCAGCAGGGAGATTTTCCATTGTTAAAGACCGACCCGTATGGCGCTCGGTTTGAGTCGCCTCCTGGTAATGCATCGATCGTTTGTAAAGTGGATGGTTATGAATGGCATGATGCCGACTGGATCAAGCAGCGTGAATCGACGGATTGGGCGAACGCGCCGATCTCAATCTATGAGATGCATTTGGGATCATGGAAACGGGTCGTCGAAGATGCCAACCGTCCGTTGTCTTATCGTGAATTAGCGAGTGAACTAGTCGTTTATTTGAAGGATATGCACTATACGCATGTTGAATTCATGCCGCTATCGGAGCATCCCTTTGATGGCTCTTGGGGTTACCAAGTGACTGGTTTTTTTGCGCCGACTTATCGATTTGGCGCACCAGAAGACTTTATGTACTTAGTCGATATATTACACCAGAATGGATTGGGTGTGATTATGGATTGGGTGCCAGCCCACTTTCCGACGGATAGTTTCGCGCTCGGTCAATTCGATGGCACAGCGCTGTATGAGCATGCCGATCCGCGGCAAGGCTTCCATCAGGACTGGGGTACTTATATTTTTAACTTCGGCCGCAAAGAAGTCTGCACTTTCCTGATCGCCAGCGCATTGGCGTGGTGTGAGCGTTATCACATTGATGGCTTACGCGTCGATGCCGTGGCATCGATGCTGTACCTTGATTACTCTCGAGAAGAAGGGCAGTGGATTCCAAATCAGTATGGTGGTCGCGAAAATCTCGAAGCAATCGATTTTCTGCGCCGCACCAATGATTTGGTGCATCAATATT
>JABJQI010000153.1 GCA_018663485.1 Opitutia bacterium | reverse complement strand
GGGGAGGGTCCGCCTCCGTGCGGACCGCAGTGCCATAGGCTCAGGGGCAATGCGGACGACACGGAGGTCGTCCCTCCCAACTACTCCCGGTCAGGTCTGACGCCTGCGACTAATGTCAATTCGTGGTCTTTTGCTTCGACTTAGCAGATGGCGAAGCAACGTTGGAGTGGCCCGCCGGGAGGGTCCGCCTCCGCGCGGACCGCAGTGCCATACGCTCAGGGGCAATGCGGACGACACGGAGGTCGTCCCTCCCAACTACTCCCTGCCAGGTCTGACGCCTGCGACTAAAGACTGCATGCCGTCTCTTGGCGCGACTGAGCGGCAATTAAAAACAGATTCGGGATCAGTGGCTCACATCAAAAAAGTGAGACCGATTCTTGCGTGCCAAGGTCAAAAGGCGATGCCTCACTAGTCGCTTTCAGGCCAGTGTTAGATGTCTGAATGGACTCGAATCCTGAGCTTTTAGTCGAGCCTAAAGTAGTGTAATCCATCTCGAATTCTGAGAATTCGCTCGTACGTATCGCTGCGGCTGTTGCTGCTTTGGCGAACAGTTGACTGTTCACTGCGAGGCGATTGTCGATGACTGAAGCGTCACTTTGGTCGACCAACTGATAAATAAAATAGGTGCCTTGTTCAAAAGCGGATAGTTGGCATCCAGCAACCACGATGAATGTGGCGCTTAAATAAGCGAGTGCGGTTAGTTTTAGGCGCGGCATGTTCATACTATAAGTTGCGAGCAACGCTGGTCTTGTCGATAGTCATTCATTGTGATCAGGGGTGTCATTTTATCGCGATGGTGGCTGCTTGTCTCGTTGCGCTGGTCTTAAGCACGGAAGGTTTTTCGCTCTATCCTGCGTAAGCCATTTAATAATAATGTTTTGTACGGAATTAGTTACTTGGTTCGTCTGTTGGGACGAATTATGCAAGAATGATCGCTATGAATATTGATTTTAACAAATTTACTGAAAAATCTGCTTCTGCCGTGCAGGAGGCACAGAACCTGGCGCGACATTACGGTCAGCAGGAGATCGACGTCTGGCATCTCCTGCTCGCTCTGGTTCAACAAGATGGTGGTATTGTGCCCAGCTTATTGGAGCGGTTGCAAGTCACGCCGGCTGCGGTACAACTCGCTACGCAACGTGAGGTCGACAAGCTGCCGAAGGCCACGGGCAGCGTCAATGTCAGTCAAGTTTATGTCTCGTCAGCGTTTCAGCAGGCTATTTCGCAGGCTGATGAAGAGAAAACCAAGTTGCGAGATGAGTTCGTCAGCACCGAACACTTGTTGCTCGGTCTGTTGTGCGCAGATTCGAGTAGCAAGCTCGGCCGGTTCTTTGAGCAGTTTACACTTGACCATAATAAGGTGCTTTTGTTGATTAAATCGTTACGTAGCGGTAAAAATATTAACAGCCGTAATCCTGAGGCTACTTTCGAGGCGCTGGACAAATACGGGATCGATCTGCTTAAGCAGGCGCGTAAGGGTAAGATGGATCCAGTGATTGGGCGTGATGAAGAGATACGCCGAGTGGTTCGCATCCTGTCGCGCAAGACCAAGAACAACCCGGTGCTGATCGGTGAGCCTGGCGTCGGTAAGACTGCGATTGTCGAAGGCCTTGCGCAGCGCATTGTCCGTGGCGATGTCTCAGCAGGGCTCAAAAACAAAACCATTTTTGCCCTCGATATGGGTTCGCTAATCGCGGGTGCCAAGTATCGTGGCGAATTTGAGGAGCGCCTCAAGGCCGTCCTCGCTGAAGTGAAGTCCAGCGAGGGGCGTATTTTGCTATTTATTGACGAGCTGCACACGATCGTCGGTGCGGGTAAGTCTGAAGGTGCAATGGACGCGGGCAACATGCTCAAGCCAATGTTGGCCCGTGGTGAACTACATTGTATTGGTGCCACGACCCTCGATGAGTATCGACAACACATTGAAAAAGATGCAGCCCTCGAGCGCCGCTTCCAGCCAGTGCAGGTGGATCAGCCCACTGTTGAGGACACCATTTCGATTCTTCGTGGCATTCGTGAGCGCTTTGAACTTTTCCATGGCGTGCGCATTCAAGACAACGCGCTGGTGCAAGCCGCCGTGCTCTCGCATCGTTATATCACCGACCGTTTTCTACCCGATAAAGCAATCGATTTGGTCGACGAAGCCTGCGCAATGATTCGTACCGAGATGGACAGTATGCCGCAAGAACTCGACGCACTGACGCGGCGCACGCTTAGACTTGAAATCGAAGAGGCCGCGTTGAAAAACGAGAAGGATGACGCTTCCAAGGCGCGCCTGAAGCTCCTCTCTAAAGAGCTCGCGAATGTGCGTGAAGAGGCGGGTGTCTTTCGTGTGCAGTGGGACAACGAAAAGGGCGCGATTGACCAGATTCGCGCCCTGCGTGAAGAACTCGATGACACCCGTATCGCCATGGAAAAAGCCGAGCGCGAATACGACCTCAATGCCGTCGCCCAGTTGCGGCATGGTAAAATGCCAGAGCTGGAAGAAAAGCTACAAGCACTCGAGGCGGTTGAGGCCAAGGAAGACGCACTCTTGAAGGAAGAAGTCTCGCAAGACGAGATCGCCGATATTGTTTCGAAGTGGACCGGTGTGCCGGTGACGCGACTGGTTAAGGGCGAGCGCGAGAAACTGCTCCGCCTAGACGAAGTCTTGCACGAAAGTGTGGTTGGCCAGGATGAAGCGGTCACACTCGTCTCCGAGGCGATCCTACGAGCCCGCGCAGGGATTAAAGATCCGCGTAGGCCGATAGGCAGCTTTCTGTTTCTCGGGCCGACAGGGGTCGGTAAGACGGAGTTAGCCCGCACGCTCGCCTCGACATTGTTTGACTCGGTGGACAATATCGTACGCCTCGACATGTCCGAATATATGGAGAAGCACTCGGTGGCTCGATTGATTGGTGCACCTCCGGGCTATGTCGGTTATGATGAAGGCGGTCAACTCACTGAAGCTGTGCGCCGCAAACCTTATAGTGTCGTGCTGTTCGACGAAATCGAAAAGGCGCACCCGGATGTATTCAATGTTTTGCTACAAGTCATGGACGACGGCCGCATTACCGATTCACAGGGGCATACTGTGGACTTCAAGAACACGGTGATCATCATGACCTCTAATGTCGGTAGTCGTTATTTAACTGAAGGTGTATCCGGAGATCAAATACCGGAAACGGTCCGAGATTCTGTGATGACCGAGTTGCGTCAAGGCTTCCGCCCTGAGTTCTTGAACCGAATCGACGACGTTATTTTGTTTAAACCACTCAGCCTTGAAGAGATTACCGAGATCGTCGACCTCTTGCTTGCGCAGCTCAATACACGGCTTGCCGACCGGCAGATTGTAATTGAGTTCGACCAAACGGCTAGTGCGTGGATTGGTGAGAAGGGCTACGACCCTGTCTATGGTGCGCGCCCGCTCAAGCGCTTTTTACAGAAGCAGGTCGAGACGCGTCTGGCGCGTGGTATTCTCCGCGGCGATGTCGCTGAGCAAAGTACGGTGCGCTTCACTCTTCATGGCGACGAGTTGGCTATGCAGTAGGCAGTCTCGATCGTAAAGTCGGGGAGCGTTGCTGCCATTGCACTTTAGCCGACCACGCCCATTGTCTTCAGTAGCGTCGAAATGTAGGGGATCAGTTGCTTTTTGCGGCTAACGATCCCGGTTAAATCGTAAATGTTGTTCTGGCCTTTTTGTGGATAGTCGATTTGGCCCTTGAGCTCGTCACTGCCAGCCACCACCAGCAGAGAATCTTGGGTATTAATGTCTGTCACCAGCAGGAAGCTAAAGAGCAGCCCTTCTTCTTTACGGTAAGCTTCGAGCGCAAGGTCGAGGACATCTTCGTGTTTCCAGAAATTAGCAAATCCTAGTTCTTCGATCTGAGAGACGGAGTAACTGATGTCGCCATCGGAGTATCGCTTGCAGTCTGAGCAAACCACTTCTTCGGCAGCGTGATTGATAATTACCGAGCCGGATGAGAAAATCAGCTCCGCCAATTCTTCGGCACTAATCCCGGCAATTGGCGAGAGCCAATCGAGCAATTCGCCTTCGAGGGGAGTCGTCGTTGGACTGTTGAGCAGTAGGGTGTCGGAGATGATCCCAGACATCATCATACCTGCCATGGCCGGGGTCGGTGTCAGCAATTGGGCACGAAATAGGTCAGCAATAATTGAGCAGGTCGAGCCGACTGGCCGATTGATGAATAGAATGGGTTGATCAGTCGGAATATTGCCGAGGCGGTGGTGATCTAGAATTTCGGTGATTTGAACATGCTTAGCGCCGTTCACAGCTTGGCCGAGCTCGTTGTGGTCCACTAGCGCAATGCGTGTGCGACTGGGGCGCAGTATGTCGCTCTTAGAGAACACGCCGACGAGTGTCTTGTCCTCGTCAGTCACCATGTACAGCGAGTCGTTGGAATTGGCGATCCGGCGCTTCACAGATTCGATTCGATCTTCGGCCTTGAAGCACTTGACCTCGGTGTCGATCAGTGAATCGATGTGGGTGGCGGTGCGGATGATCCAAGATGTGGAGGCAGAGTCGTAAGGGCTAACGATCAGCGAAACGTTCTGCTCTTTGGCCCGCTCGATGATGTCGGCGTCGACTTCGAGGCTGCCGGTGATCACCAGCAGGCGGACGCCAAGCTGTAGGCAGCGTTCTTGGATGTCTCGACGGTCGCCGACGACGATGACGCTGGTATTGGCGTTGGTGCCCCTCTCCTTATGATTGTTGTCGAAGGTGCGAATATCCATGGCGCCGACGCGTACGAATAGTTCTTCGACTTCGTCAGAGCGATCTTGGTGCAGCACGGTGGCGCTGAGCGAACGAATGATGGCGCCGATGCAGCTGTGCACACGGCGCATTTTGATTGGGTCACTTGGCTTGGGGATGAAGAATTCACCCAATTGGAAAATAGAGATCAGGCCTTCGAGATGGCCGTTGTCATCGACCACGGGCAGGGCGCGCACGTCATATTTGTCGATCAACTCCAGTGCCTCGGCGCAGGTGCTATCTTTGCTGAGCGAGCGCACTTCCGATTGCATGATATTTTCCACGCGTGGTGTGACATCGCCGATGAAACGAGGCAGGGGCACGTTGAAGTGCTCTAAGATGGCGTCGATCCGTGCATTCGAGTTGCCACAACGAGCCGCGATATACTCGGTTTCACCGATGGCGTGCTTGTAGGCTTCGTAGGCTAGCGCAGAGCAAATCGCATCGGCGTCGGGATTTTTGTGGCCAAGTATGAAAATCGGGTCGGGCATTATGAGTTCTAACTAATGGATGAGCTGAGCTTTAAACAATCCCAAAATTTCAAAGATAAACAAAGAAAAGTCCAATTTAATCTGGAGTTTTATACCATTTCGGAAATGTATTGCGCATCTGAATGCTGGAGGGAAATGCTCCGTCATTTCCATGCGTAGCCATTGGGATTCGCATGACATCTAGATGGAAACGACGCAGCGTATCTCACGATAGATCAAGCTTGATTGAACTAAATGCGCACCGTTTTTCATCAATGGTCTTACTTGTGAAAAATCAAGGACTCGGTCGATCGTGTGGTGGCGGTTTTGCATGACTGCCGATATTCGCGAATTTTGACGCGCGGCAACAATGCCTAAGTAGATGATCGGTCAAAGAAAAACCCGGACTCGTGAGAGTCCGGGTTCTAAAAAAAAATACGAAACGAGTTTAGTTAACTCCAGCGAATTTCGGGGCTTCTTTGATTTGATCTTGAGAGTAAAGGTCACTCATCGCGTTTGTTTGCTGGCCATTTGTTGGATTGACTAGTTGACCATCTTCCTCGCCCAATTCCGTGTAGAATTGAACGTGGCCGTCAAGGTAGGCGATGTGTCCGCCGAGTCCCCATGGAGTATCTTTGCCCCATGTGCCACTGCCAGTATCTAGCCCACGAGTCCATGTGAGTGGAGTGGTCGATGTCGGTGCGTTACCGCTAATGCCGATCGCAAAGTCGTAACCTACAGGCACCCCATTTGTCCAGTCCTGAGAATCTTCATATATATTTTGATCGTTACGATAGCCAACCACTGCCGGCAATACTTGATCATAGTCTGCGACTGCGGGATCGGAGCCGATGATCCAGATCGATGCATCAGTCATATCGACTTGCTTTGCCAAGAAAGAGCCAACGCCGTAAATGTCGTCACCAAATCCGGCATTAGTCAGTTTGGCTGCATTCAGTGTGCGTACGCGTCCACCGGAAGTGGAGTAGGTGGCGTAAGACACCGCGATAGAGCGGATGTTGGAGGAAGATTTTGTCTTATTCGCCACTTCGCGGACTTTGCCGACCGCGGGAATAAGGATCGCGGCAAGGATGCCGATAATCGCGATAACAGTGAGGAGCTCAATCAGGGTGAAGCCTGAACGTGGGGATTTATTTTTAGTCATGATTGTAATAAAATCGATGGGGGTTATTTTTGATAGCAAGAATCCACTAACAAGTTAAATTACAACCTTACGCGGTTCGTTGAGTAAGTCCAACTCTTTTTGGCGACTATTTATTGCTAATATGAGTGGCTTCTGCCGTCGAGGGAGAGAGGAAGGGGACAGACCTTTTACTGAATAGCTTGTGCTTTGGTGGATCGGTTGAAGATCGCGGGATAAACCTGCTCGCTACAAATATTCGTAGTGACTGGCTTTACGCCAGGATTGTATCCGCTGGCGCTGAAATGAATGCCACCAGCTGCTGATTGGAAGGAGGCAGTAAAAAAAAGAAGCCCACGCGGGCGTGGGCTTCTTGAAAAATTGCGCTGCGTCTGTCGCGGCGAACCTTGAGCTACGCCGGATACGGCAGCGGGTATTTCGCGCTGAGGTCTTCAGCAATCGCGCGGGCCTGGGCGATAACGCCCTCGTCGGCCGGTGCGCTGAGCACCAGATCAACTGCTTCAGCGATCCGCAGCATGTCGGCCTCGACCATGCCGCGGCTGGTCACCGCTGGGGTGCCGAGACGGATGCCGCTAGTTTGGAAGGGGCTGCGTGTTTCACCGGGAACGGTGTTTTTGTTGGCGGTGATGTTGGCTGCGTCCAGGGCGATCTGCGCCACTTTGCCCGTGAGTTCAGGGTCTTTTTTGCGCAGGTCGATCATCATTAGGTGATTGTCGGTGCCACCACTGATAATGTGGTGGCCGCGCTCGGTCAATGCATTCGCAAGTGCTTTGGCGTTGGCGGCGACTTGTGCTTGATAGGCTTTGAAGTCGTCGGTCGCCGCTTCTTTGAAGCACACCGCTTTGGCTGCGATGACATGCATCAATGGGCCGCCTTGCGTGCCAGGGAAGACTGCGGTGTCGATCT
>JABJQI010000001.1 GCA_018663485.1 Opitutia bacterium | reverse complement strand
TCCAACTTTTAGGGGTAGTAGCTCAGTTGGTTAGAGCGCCTGCCTGTCACGCAGGAGGCCGCGGGTTCAAATCCCGTCTATCCCGCCATTTAAGCCCGTTGATTTCACCATCAGCGGGCTTTTTTGTGCCTGCATAAAACAGACATTACGGCACCCTTGCTTCCATTTTATTCACTCCCCTGCGATGCGGCTCAGAGGCATCTCCCACAGAATTCCATCCTTGCAGTTTAATGATCAAATCAGAGTCAACCATGCCTAAGTGACAACGAAACCTGGCAGCAATGAATAAAAGATTCATCCTCCACACTGGCACGCCACACAACTTTCACGCCAAAACACAACTTCAGCCTTGAACCATGCCCCTGAATTTCCGGCTTAATCAAAGCAATGCATATGGGACCTAATCAGGTCTGCAGCGGAGCACTCTGATTTCCATCAATGACACTCCCGTTTTCGAGAAATAAAAACTCCCTGCGTCGCATGAAAGCTGGCCTCAATCGCCTCGTCAGCACGATCGAGACGATGAAGGAGAATCTTAATAAACAAGAAGAAGCGTATGAATACGTATGGGAATACGAGGACGACGACTCCGAAGACGGGCTCGAAGAGGACGAAGTGCCCGAAGAAGTCGTCGCCGACCTGCGTCGAGAAGAAGCAACTGTAGCCGCTGAACAAGCACACCTCGCCCAATGGCGCAGCGAGCTCGAGGCCATCCTCAAAGACCGCGCCGAACGAAGGCACTATTTTAAAGACTTTGCCAACGAAAGCCAACAACGCTACGAGCGCATGCTACAAAGCGCCCGCGATCAACAGTCTCCTAATAAAACGGGAAGCTGAGTTTGCGCGCGTGCACTCTATTGAAGATCAAATATCGGCACTACTCGGCGCGCAGTATCCGTTTGACCCGCCCGAGGTGACTGTGCCTTCGACCATTAAAAGCAAGGCCAGCAAAATCAAGCGCACGCAAATAAGGTCGCCATTAAAATTCGACGCTTAGCCGACGGCGAAATAGCTTACCGCTTCACCTGGCTCGACAAGGGCCAGTCCGTGGCTAACGAGCTCACCGAACTAAAAGCTGTCGCTACACTGATCAACGACGCACTGCCCGGGATGAAGCTCCTCAAGGTTAAGACTCTGGATTTTGATTCAGCGACAGTGCAGGTGCTCTACGAGGTGGAGTAGAAAGGAGGGAGGGCGACTCGCCCTCCTTGCCATGCTCGCGACACAGATGCCGTGGGCGGGTCGCCCACACTCCTTTATTATCCCCACCCACGCCACCCACTGCATAATTGACAGTACCAACCCGGCCTTTCATGTTGATGGCAATGAGACTCCAAACCCCTGCGATCATGCTTGTTGTGATATGCACCCTGCTATCAAGCTGCTCTGTCGTCAAAGCGCCGATAGACCTCACGACCGCCGCAATAAAAACGACCGGTAAAGTTGCCTGCGCAACTTGTGAGATGACAGGTGACGTCGCTTCCGCAATAGGCAGCACCGCCAACAGTGTAGCGACCGCCACACGAGCAGTCGCAGATGTCGCCACGAGCCCGGCAGTGCAAGAAGTCGCACTCGAGTCTCAAGGACACATCGCGAAGCAAATCGTCACACAGGCAATTAAATGACGAGCTGCGCAGGAGGCGAACCACCTCACACAGAAACCATCCCCATCTGCGGGAGGGGCATCCATGCGGCCCGCCCAATTTAATCATGCGCAAACACTAACTACATCAATGCACACAAAAACCTGAAACCTAAATGGGCACTAAAGTGCTTCCCTCACCACTTCAAAACTTACAGCTAAACTCTATTGAAGGCTCGTCTTGCACCTGTATTGACTCGAAAACACCGCACATATAAGTCACATGGTAAAAAGTATTAATGGCAGATTACACAGTGCGGATACCCCGTGGCCTAGAATCATTTCCTATTAATCCGTTTATTAGAGATTGGTCTACATATGCATAAATATATTCTGGAAATCATGGTCCGAAATATTTTCAGAAAACTGCTATTACCCTTGGCACTCGCACACGCCTTGCTACCAGCTGAAGCGGCCAATCTCCTATACTTTGGCACCAGTCAAAGCGAAGGCATTTACACCGCTGTGTTCGACTCCGAGAAAGGCAAGCTCGCTCCGATCAGCTTAGCAGCAGAGATCAACTCGCCAGGCTTCCTTGCGACTCATCCGAATAAGCAATACCTCTACTCCACCTCCGCAGGATTTGAAAAATCTAATACAGGTGCAGTCGCGGCATTTCGCGTCCATGAGGATGGCAGTCTAAGCTTGCTCAACAAACAACCCACCCTCGGTCGCAGCGCATGCCACCTCAGTATCGATACTAACGGACAAACTCTAATCGTGGCAAACTACAGTAGCGGAAACGTATCTGCATTTCCGATACGCATAGACGGCACATTGGCTCCTGCATCCTCCACACATCAGCATATAGGCTCTGCCTTAGACCCCAATCGTCAAAAAGAACCACACCCTCACTCCGTCTGCATACACCCAAACAATCGACACGTCTACGTGCCCGACCTCGGTATCGACAAAGTTATGATTTACGAACTTGATCCATGGCGCGCTAAGCTGACTCCCTCCGGCTTTGCCGATGTGCCTGGCGGCAACCAAGGCCCACGCCACATGAAATTTCCCAGCGATGGTAAGCGCGCCTACGTACTCAACGAACTGTCACTCTCAATCGCGAGCTACTCCGTAAATCTCAAAAACGGCGATCTCGTTTACATCGACACTCAGTCAGTCTTCACCAATGGCATGGCTGCCAAGGGAATGAGTTGCGCAGAGATCCGCATTCATCCCTCGGAGCAATGGATCTATGCCTCCATACGTGATCTGAATGGAAAAGGGCGCGACCTACTTAGCACTTTCCAGCGTGCAGCCGACGGGTCCATTAAGCTCATAGCCAACACACCTGCTGCCGTTTATTTCCCCCGCAACTTTAACATTGATCCAAGCGGCAAGTGGCTGATCGTCGGTGGACAACGATCAGCCACCCTCGCGATCTTTTCGATCAATCAAGATACCGGTGCGCTTACACTAAAAAGCGCCGACATTCCGTTTGAAGGGCAACCGATCTGCGTGGAGTTCCTGCAGTAATGGGCTTGCGAAAGTTGCTAAAAATTCAGTAAATCAGTATCCGTCGAATCGATCCGATTTATGCTCGAGGAAGATCGTCTCGATGCCTGCACGCGACCACAGCAGTAACCGAGAAGGCACTTCTCCAAAGAAAAGCGCTAGGTCGGCCGTCGCGATTTACTATCCTTTGCTTGCCGTAGTGCAAAGTTACTGCAACCCACTTACTGAAAGTCGAATTTCACTTCGCCAGCTATGACCTTCAACTTGGCCTCGAAGCCCTTACCAGCCTTCGATTTGAATCCGCTCAACATTTCAGTCGTGCCAGTATTAAGAAGCTGCTGCGCCACTTCCAGTGCGATCTCCCGTTGAGCTATGACCTTCCAAATCACAAATTTACACCCATTGCGCCAATTCGAACAGCCATATGCTTTGGCGCCTGCCACGATATCACCGCCACAGGTCGGACAGACTCCGAGCGCCACTTGCCCCGCTTCTTTTTTCGCGACCTCAGCCTCAGCATAACCGAGCTTGCCTTTTTTATCTAGGCTGAGCGTGGCAAACAGTTTGCGACCATCGATCTCGATTGGATGAGGGGTGAGAGTACGTCTATGCGCAAAAATTTCGCGCGCCAACTCGGGTTGAATTGACAAGCCCCACTCGATTACCGGTAGCACAAACTGACAGCCCTGCTTCCATGCGGAGCAACCGTAGGCCGACTTGCCTCGAATCACTGGTTCATTGCAAATCGGGCATGCCCCCAGGTTCGCTGGATTCACCGTCTTCGCTGACGTACATTGCAAAATCTCACGCGTATAATCGCCGACCTCCGTCATGAACTGAACCGCGTCATACTCGCCACGTTCCATTTGCTTGAGGCGAAACTCCCAATCACCAGTGAGCTCGGGTGACTTTAATCGCTCATCTTGAATCAACGAAATCAAGCCACGCCCCGACTCAGTGCTAATCAGGCTTTTTTTCTTACGCTCAACGTATTGTCGCTGAATCAACACCTCGATGATCGACGCACGTGTAGCCGGTGTGCCGACTCCTTTCTCTTTCAGAGCCTCCTTGAGCGCCTCATCGGTGACGATCTTACCTGCGGTCTCCATTAATTGCAGCAAGGTCGCTTCATTGAAGCGCTTCGGCGCCGATGTCTTAAACTGCGCCACCGACGGCTCATGTGAATTGCTCTCGGCTAGCTGAAAATCAGGCAGCTCCTGCACTGCATCGTCTTTGCCTTTCTTCGTCTCGTCCAACTGCCCCGATTTATCCTTGGCATACAGCGCCTGCCAACCGGCATCGACTAACACCTTGCCACGTGCCCGAAACGGCTCTTCTGCAGCCAGCGCATCGACCACCGTCACGGCCTTAATGCACGGCGGAAAGAATACCGCGATCAACCGAACCAATACTGCGCCATATAGCTTACGTTCATCGCCCGTCAGGCCATCGCCCAGCACCTCGGTAGGGATAATCGCATGGTGATCAGACACTTTCTTATCATCGACGATCCGTTTGGTGAAATTCAGTGCGTCTAGGTCCAGCTGATCGATCGCATCTGGCTTGAGCCTGCGTAGCGCTTGCAACAGCGGCGGAATCGTCGACTGAATATCAGTGCTTATATAACGGCTGTCTGTTCGTGGATAGGTCAGGTGCTTCTTTTCGTAAAGACTCTGCGCGAGCTTCAGCGTCTGATCGGCAGTAAAGCCGAAGCGCTTATTCATATCCTGCTGCAACGAGGTGAGGTCATAAAGCTGCGGAGGATTCGCCTTCTCGTTTTTTTTAGTAACCGACTTTACCACCAGTTCTTGCCCTGTCACTTGCGCAAGGATCTCTGCAGCCTTGGACTGATCGTCAAACTTCCCGCCGGTGTGTTTAAACAGTGCCTCGCGACAGACAGAGTGCACCTCCCAGAAATCCTTCGGCTTAAAAAACTCCACGTCAAAGTCACGATTCACAATCATCGCGAGAATCGGCGTCTGCACCCGCCCGAGACTGAGCAACAAGTTACGCCTGCCATATTCGACCGTAAAGAAGCGCGTGGCATTCAGCCCCACCACCCAGTCGGCCTCACTACGGCACTTCGCCGCGTGATAGAGTCCATCATAGTCAGCGCTCGGCACTAGCGCTTTAAAGCCCTTCGCGATCGCCGCAGCCGTCAGCGAGCTGATCCACAAGCGCTGGCACGGCTTGGTCTCGCACTCCGCCCAGGTTAAAATATAACGAAAAATCAGCTCTCCCTCTCGGCCGGCGTCCGTCGCGCAAATGATCTCGTCGGCCTCATCGAACAGCCCCTTGATAATCATCAACTGCTCATGCGCTGACCCATCTTTGCGCGAGCGCAACTTAAAGTCTTCCGGAATGATTGGCAGGCTACTCAGGCGCCACGGCTTCCACTCTGGGGTGTAATCTTCCGGTTCCTGCAGCTCGACCATATGGCCAAAGGCCCAGGTAACAGTCCACTCGTCGTTCTTTAAAAAGCCCTTCCCTTGGGTGGTCGCTCCAAGGTGTTTCGCGATATCGCGTGCGACTGAGGGTTTTTCCGCTAAGACAACTTTCATAGATAGTGTAGACGCTACACTCTTGTCGCTTGTCCGCATGGAGCCAGAAAAAAGCGTCAAAAAATAAGACTCATCGTGACTTTCAGGCAAAGATTCAACCTAGCTTCAACGCTCAAGACGCATGAAAGCTCCAGGTTGTGGCGCAGACGTCTCCGACTTCCAGGCGAGCATGCCATCGGCTTCGAAAACATGAAAAATCCTGCATCTTAAGATACTTTGCTAGTTAAAGTCCTAAGGTTCTTCGCGACTGTTAGTTGATGACCAGTGCCTTGGCACTGAGCTCAACCTGATGCCTTATTCACAACCGCTTCGCTAGAGGGCCCGACGGGCGAGGATTGGGAGATCATTGATTGCTCCGAAATAACCGTTTCAAGCACCAGAGTCTCCTCCCCAATCTCCCCCTTTCTAGCGAAGCGGTTGTGGAAATGTAATCGGCATGGCATAAAGCCAGCCTGTCCTCCATAGCCGAAGGCGACGGCGGGTCGCTACGCCCAGACATAGTTGCTCGGTGTTTGTTCTTTCGCTTGGCCAATGGGCACCCAGGTCATACACAGCGTTGGGGCCTTCGGCCATCTTGGCGCTGTCGCGCTACGTCCAGCATTAGCGGGTGGTTGAATTTTTAGAGCCGCGATGGGCTATCCACAAAAAATAGCGAAGAACCAGTCCTAGACGATCAACTCGCTGGCCACCAATCGCTAAGGACCAAAATACTCAGCACGAGCGATGCGCCGCTCATTGCAAGAAAGCGACATGAGTGTCGCTTCTACCAGATTCTTAGCTACAAAGATCGCAATGTACGTCGAAAAACTAAAATATACGATCTGGGCAGCCGACACAGAGCGCGCCACCCACTTTTATCAAACCTGCTTCGGTGGAACCGTGGTACGACAGAATCCGCACATCACAGAAATTGAGATCGCTGGCAGTCTAATCGCCATCCACGGCGGCGGCGAAGGCAAGCGCACCTGGACAGGCCTCACCTTTCAAGTGGCCGACGTCGTCGTAGGCGCAACCGAGATCGTCGCAGCAGGCGGCAAATGCGAGCGCGAACCTCAACCTGAAGACGGCGAAGCGCCCCACCTCGCCATGTGCGAAGACAGCGACGGCAATCAAATCATGCTCAGTCGCGCCCGCAGCTAACCTGCGTAAGAGACGATCCCCATGAGGGCGAATTGCCCAACCCTCGGCATTATTGCAACAGGTGTTGACGTTTATTTTAAACGTTTGGTGCTTTTTATAGCGCCTTTGCTACCGCATCGATATTAACGCCAAAACCCCAACCCGAAAACCAAAGTCCAAACCAGCGTGCGAGGCCAATTGGTAACCACTAATCGCTGCAAGACCTGCGGCTGACTCTCGCCTGCCGCAATTCGCTGGTGCAGAGGGACCGAAAGCCCAAAAGTCAGCCCCCAACAGCTTAGTACCAACAACAAATCCAACCAGTCTAAGCCGACACCGACTTGCCAGACTGCCAGCACGGATAAAACCAATTGGCCGAACATCAGCGGCATCACAATATAGCCCATTCGCTGGGTGTACTGGGCATGCCACTTAACCAGCCGCTCCGGCGCGACCTGCAAAAATGACGGATATATAATCCACTGCACCAGCCAGAGTAAGACCACTAAACCGAAATCGATTAGCTGACGTAATTCGTTGAGATAATCCGTATGCATTTTTAGCTAAAAATCTTCCTACTGCGCCGCTTGTGGATGCGATTCACCGAAGATTATATCTAGCAACCACGCGACATTTTCGATGTTCAGCAATAAAAAGTGCTCCCACATAGGGTCAATCGTTTATGATAACTATTGCTCACTTCTGTTTAAAGGAGCATGCATAATTATCGTTTGAGCTCCCCTCCCAAATAGCTTTATTGCGCTAGGACTAAAACCACTTTATACTTTTACCTCTGCATCGCACCCTTCGCGCTGCTACCCCCAACGGGGCGCAGCCTCTAGCACCACAAGATTAAATAAATTATGGGACTCTTATCATCAGTATTAGGAAATGCAGGTGTCGTTGCGCCAGATAAAATCGAAACGGACTACGCTCAGCTTTTAGCCGAAGGAGAGACGATTGAAGTCGGCTTCGCAGTCTTTCGCGACACATTCATCTTCACCGACAAACGACTGATCATTGTCGATGTCCAAGGGATGACTGGTAAGAAAATTGAATATTTGAGTATCCCATATTCCAAAATCACTAAATTCAGCATTGAGACATCAGGTCGTTTTGACCTAGACGCAGAATTAAAAATCTGGATTGGGAGTGATCCATCCCCGATCCAAAAGAAATTCAATAAGAAGGTAAACATCTACGACCTTCAAAAGGTCTTGGCTCAATTCACACTTGGCTAGCGCAGTTTGTATTGCTTTACGACTGTTGCCGCACGGCGCTTCAACAGCGCATCTGTCTTGCCTTTTTTAGAAAACGTTTTCAAAGCAGCTAGCGCAGCAGTCGAAGGCGGTAGGTTTAGGATGTAGCTCTCTTCACAATAATCTGCCAGCCAGCTCAGCGCTTTCTGTTGTTGCGCCACCGACGCGTCCGTCGCCAGCAACTGCTTAATATGTTGATTTTCTTCAGCGTTCATGATCGGTCGTGCTCTTTAGTCTTTAGCTTGAAGCTCAGCGGGCAAGCGATCGCCACAGACCTTGCAATACGCAGCATCATGATCGTGGTCTTGCCATCCACAGGATGGGCAAACCGGATCTTCAGATTCTCGGTCGGCGATATCGTCGCGATGCGGATTCGTCATTTCAGCGGTCACAATCGCGGTCGGCACGGCAATGATACCATAGCCAGTGATCATGATAATTGACGCAAAGAACTGCCCGAGCGGCGTGACGGGGGAGATGTCGCCATAGCCGACAGTCGTCAACGTAACGATCGCCCAATACACACTCTTCGGGATACTGGTAAAGCCATGCTCCGCGCCTTCGATCAAATACATCAACGAGCCGAGCACCAACACCAGCACTACGACCCCGAAGATAAATACCGAAATCTTACGCGCACTGGAGCGCATCGCATGCATCAGCACATTGGCCTCGCCAATATACTTAGCGAGCTTCAGCACACGGAAGATACGCAACACACGTAAGACACGCAGCAGCGCGAGATAATGCGCTCCCGGCAGCAACAGATCCAAATAGGTCGGCAAAATCGCCAGCAGATCCACCACGCCAAAGAAACTCCGCGCATACCGCAACGGCCTCAAAGAGACATACAGCCGCAGTATATATTCCAGCGTGAAGAGAATCGTAATCCCCCACTCCACATAATAGAGCGCGCGGCGCAGCTCCGGGTTGAGCGTGGGGATACTCTCCAGCATCACCACGACCACACTCAAGACAATCGCGATGATCAAACAGACATCGAATGCCTTCTCATCCCAGCGACTAGACTGGAAAATAATACGCCGCCAATGTGCTCTAAGTCGACTGACCATCACCAATTATTGTTCATTTTCTCTCACAAAAAAGACCTGACTCGGCTCAGCATCAGGACGCGCATAGGTGCCAACCAACACGCGACGTTCCGCCAAATAAATCAATCGATACGCAGACCCAGGATAGCCCTCGTCGCGCAGTACAAACTCCAACCGCGGTTGCCCTTCGACCTCGTCAAAGGCAGACGTTTCCACCTTAATCGGATCCGGATTGAAGTAACGTGCCACCACGGTGCCGGGACCCTCGCCCGCTTCGATCTCGATCTTATAGGTGCCATCCGAGCGCAACCATGTGGCAAAGAAATCAGACTGTTCAGGCAGCTTCGCAATGCTGGGGGAAATATTGTACTTCGGTTGCAAGCCTTGCTGCGCATGCAGTGCACCGAACGAGACACTTAATAGCGCTCCAATTAAAAAAAATCGCATGCCAATAGTCATGCCCCACGCCGGGCTAATGGCAAGGGGTGAATTAAGACAAGGCCCACGGCCC
>JABJQI010000002.1 GCA_018663485.1 Opitutia bacterium | reverse complement strand
GAGATATCCAATGAATAGGCCAGCAGTGGATCATTCGCCCGCAGTTGAACATACAGTTCGGCTTGATAAGGAATCGGAACATCAGCGCTGCCCGCAACGCCTGAGCTAGCATTATAGCTACGCTTCATTGTGAGTGGTACCGCGAACGCATACTCCTCGATGTTACTGCGACCGTTGCCATTCGAATCTTCATATTTAACCGTGTCCACAGCTCCATCAGCGATGGCGTAGCTCGATTCAGCCCAACCTGCGAAATTCGAATAGGTATTAAAGCCTGCGTACAGAGCCAGCAACTGCAGCCCCTGTGACTCCAGAAGTTGATCTGGATAGACAAGATCCGAGAAAAACGAAACCGCACCACTGGAAGTCTGTGCCTGCAGACTATTACTATTGCCCTCAAGATAGAGCGGCAGGACGGTGAAATAACTATTATCAGTCGGCAAGCCATTCTCGAAGGTATGCGCATCCCAGACGATCACATACAGATCTTCGCCAGGGGCGATACCGAGCAGTTGTTGTTCATCCAGCAACAGATCAGGAATCGCACTATTGAGCAGGTAGCCGGAGTAAAATTCACGACTCGCAGCCAGCACATAATTCACACTCGTGCCTTCAGTCAAAACAGCACCAGGTGTGACGAGATCGATCGGCGCATCTGCGACAAAGGTCTCAAAATCAATTAACTGCCCAGCACGCACAGAGATCAGCACCGCGTAACCAGAGTCACGATCCAGCGCTGCGCCTGATTCACTGCTAAAGTTAGTTTGCCCACCGCCCCAATCTAGATTCGCAAAAGCGAGCCCTGAGTAGAATGCCAAGAATAGAATAAGTATATTTTTTTTCATGTTAATAAGTCTGTTAAATCGTGTCGGTTATATGCGTAGGCCCTACCTGACAGGACTCCACAGGTACGCTTCGCCTGAATTGAAGACAATAAAGCCAGCGCCCGCTTGAAAATCAGAGGGTGCATTAAATTCACCGGTGTTCGCATCGAGATAAAAGCTCTCACCAAAGCGGCTGGTTGCCGCATTATATGCGAACACTTGATCACCTTCGCCCTGAGCATCACTGGGCTTGAAGCCGCTCTCTTTGAGCCCCATCCCGCCTAGCATCAGCACATCATTGCCATCGAAGCGCTTGTTGTAATTAGAGGAAACGAAATTGTAGCCAGGGTACATCGGTACAGTAAGCGGCGCATCCAAAATATTACCTTGAATGCGGATGTTCACGGTGGCACCCGGCCGTGGATCAATGACCAAAAAGCTAGTCCTCGGCAGGATCGCAGTCTCGCCAGCGTAAAGAAGTTCACCGCCTTCAGCAGTGGTCCATCCGACATGCTCAGTTATCGTCGCGTTGGACAGCCAGAATTTCTTAAACTCCCGCCCATCGTAGAAATGAAGCTGCATTGCGTTGAAATCAATATCACCCGCGGGTAGAAATGTACCATCTTCAGGGAAGAGTTCATTGATTGTGTAGAGTGCATGCACGGAAAATGATTCGTTGCCCTGCAGGTCACTCAACATGCCAGCAAAACCATCATTCAGGACTTCAACCGACGTGCCGTTGGCACTCGCTGCGCCCAGAAAAAACCATGCGCCCGCAGCACTGCCTTCGGCCACCCGCAGAATATAAGTACTCTGATCATCGACTGCCGCAAACGCCCCTTGCGCATCTTGAAAATTCGATCCCGCAATGCCGTCTAATCGGCCCCGTGAAATCGCTGACTTAAGGAACGGCACACTCACCAATTGCGAGCGCGTACTGGGATCTGAGATCCGCACTTGATGACTCCCGACTCGACCCAGCTCGACACGAGCACTACTCTGAGTGCTAAAAGTTGAGCTGAGTGTCATCAGGCAAAGAACTGTAATTTTATATATCATTTTTAAGAAGTCTCCTGTTACTGTGCCACGATTTGGACACGATATTGCCGTTTGTGAATAAGGGTTCCATCGCTCGGATCGATCCAGACCATCGGTCCACCACCCCCAAGCAAGGTTTCGCTGGTGATAAATGTTTTCCAATTATTATCACTGTAATCAATCTCATAGGAACGGTCGCGCACGCTCGTCCAGGCAACCCCGACCACTGGCCTAAGCTCCAACAGATCAGTCGCATCGGACGGATCGGTCCCTGCCAGCCACTCGTCGTAATTACTGCTGCCGTCGCCATCGAAGTCTTCCGCCTCGCCGCCGTTGACTGCGTTGATGCCGCCAAAGTATTGGATCTCCCATGCGTCCGGCAGGTTGTCGCTATCCGCAACAACGACTTCAAGTTCAAGTGAGAACTCAGCAATGTTACCAAATCCATTGGCTGGAGATAAATAGCGGTAATAGCGGTATGCCATCCCGGAACTCACGTCCACACTTTGCGCTGTGCTAGACGGCTCGGCCGCAATCACATAAATCGTCTGATAGCCGCTCACGCTACTCTCGTTTGAGCCCTCAAAGCGCCCACCGACCATCCGTTTCGCTTGGCCTGAACGCGGCTGGAAGTTGATCGCCGCTACAACGCGAGACTCACCAATATCCATCCCGGCAAAACCGCCCGCACCATTAATATAATCATAGAAAGTCGAAGCATCGCCATCAAAGACTTGCTCGAATTCACTCCCAACGCTCCAGGCTGGATCCAATCCAAATCGTAGCAGTCCGCCAAGCATCGCTTCACGATAGCCATCTGGATAGACAATCCCTCCCGGCGGTGTGACCACCGGGAAATCAGTCGCATTGCTGGGATCGGTCCCTGCCAGCCACTCATCGTAATTACTGCTGCCGTCGCCATCGAAGTCTTCTGTTTCGCCGCCGTTGACTGCGTTGATGCCACCAAAGTATTGGATCTCCCATGCGTCCGGCAGGTTGTCGCTATCGACCTCTACTACCAGCACCGGAAATTCAACTGAGAATTCGGCTATATTGCCGTATCCACCAGCGGGGGCAAGGTAACGATAATAGCGGTACGCTGCGGCTGGATCTAGGTTGATCACTTGCGCCGCAGCCGAGGGCTCGGTCGCGATTACGTGGATCGTTTCGTAGCCACTGACACTGCTCTCGTTGGAACCCTCAAAGCGTCCACCGACCATGCGATTTTCCAGGCCTATGCGTGGGTGATAGTGAAGTGCCTGCACTAAGGTTGACTCGCCAAGATCAATCCCGACAAAGGTTTCATCGCCATTTTTATAATCATAGAAGGTCGAAGGATCCCCATCGAACACCGCCTCGAATTCACGCCCAGCACCCCAAACTGGATCCAAACCAAATACAAGTTGCCCGCCAACCGTCGCTTCACGGTAGCCTTGCGGATACACAGGACCAGTAGGCGGTGTGACTGGTGGAGTGACTGGGCCAGTGCCAACATTTTCCATATCGGCAAACATGAATAGCATACTAGGGAATGCTGCGTGATGCCCCTTCCACGGACCGCTTAAAGGGCCAGCTGTACCGAATTTACTCGAATATGGAATTGAGTTGGTCGATGTACGCATGTAGCCGTTCTTAATTCTAGCGTCCTTCCAATAGCGATTTCCTATTGGTGCAAAATAAATTTCGACGTTCCATTGAGTGCCGTTGTTGTTACCGCTCTCAGCCTTAGAATCGATACGGTTGGCAGTGACAACTGATCCATCGGCTGCGTACCACAGCTTCTCATTTTCAATAAGGTCCATGTGAGTATTGACCGCTAGCTTCAATGACTTAGCTGGATCCCCTCCCGTAGATTCTGTTCCCCAGATTCCGTTCGTTGTACTATATTGAAACAGCGAGTCATCTCCATTTATAGATAATGCAGATGCTAGTGTGATGGCAGACTCCAGATTCGCGCCATTATAAATTAGCCCCTGCATTACATTTGATGACGATGTTGACGACCTATTGCGATCATACTCACCAACGGAACCATCAGGGAAAACGGAAAACTGTAACCACTCCTCAAAGTATAGCTTTGAGTGGTCGATTAAGGTTACGTCCTGTAACCAGACTGAAGCCAATCCAACAAAACCCATAATGGTAGATCGACGATTGTTGTAATACCTCGCCACTGCTGCGATTTGATTATGACCAGTTCCATTTGAGTCTAGGTACGCATAGCGGGAGTAGTACGAAGAAGAAGCTGGCGATCCAGTGCGACTGTAGTCCCTACTATAACGATTTGGAAAGCACTGTGCCAACTCTTTATTAACAGACAAGTCATAAGCTTGCGCCCAATTAGATAGCCAGTCCTTTACTTCTGTTAGTTCCCCGGAAGTAAAACTGTCTTCGATAAAACTTGCACCCACAAGATATCGCATCAGCCATGACGCTTTCCACCAATTCCCATCGTCGGTCACCATCACCCGTGTTGGCGAAACCTGAGTTCCCGACGCTCTAGCGTGCCATAGGATTTCTGCTTTAACGGAAGCAGCAACCGAACTATCCTTTTTCACTAGTGCGTAAAATGCTGCAGATACTGTGTTCTGGCCTTTAGGGTAGTAAAGAGGTGTCTCTGGTATCAAAAGAACTGACTCGCGATCCGCTGATGGGTTAGACATGAAAGAATCCTTCTCAGAGACGATGCGCTGCCACTCACCCGGAATAAGCGGGTCAAAGGCATCACCCGCCATTTTGTAAGGACCGTTGATAGCACGATCGCGCCACTCCGTTAGGTGCGCGTCACTCCAGATCAAGCCGCCCCCGAGTAGCGTGTTTGACAACACGGTGACGGAG
>JABJQI010000003.1 GCA_018663485.1 Opitutia bacterium | reverse complement strand
GTGTCTTCTCAGTTTGAGGCACTTCTTGTACCATACCAAACATTTCGGAGGAGGATGCTTGGTAGAAACGACATTTACCTTCGAGGCCCACTTCACGAATTGCTTCGAGTAGACGCAGCGTACCGAGACCTGTCACGTCGCCCGTATATTCCGGCACATCAAAGGACACACGTACGTGACTCTGTGCACCCAAGTGATAGATTTCGTCTGGCTGCAATTGATAGAGCAACTTCATCAACATCACACCATCGGCCAGATCGCCATAGTGCAGAAACATCTTGGTGCCATTGATGTGGGGGTCCGTGTAGAGATGATCAATACGCTGCGTATTGAAAGTCGAGCAACGCCGGATGATGCCGTGCACCTCGTAGCCTTTTGCTAATAGAAGTTCTGCAAGATAAGAGCCATCTTGCCCAGTGATACCTGTGATGAGTGCTTTTTTCATAATGCCTACTAATATACTGATTTTTCGGGAAAAGTCTTTTCGTATTTACGTATATATGGTTGTATATTTACGAAGATTAAATGAATTCCTCAGAGAAAATGATCGCGATCGCCTTCGATCTGAACTTTCGGCATGCGGCCGAAATCTTTAGTGGCGTATCCGACTATGTTGCCGAAGCGCGCTTGGAGTGGCAGCTCATGCCACTAAACTTCGGCTTTGAAGTGCGGCTGATGGAACTCGCGAAGTCTGGGCAACTCGCAGGTGCGATCGGGACATTCGTTAGCGACGGTTGGATTGCAGGGCTGGTCGATCAAGGCGTTACGGCAGTCAACATGTTTAACTTCTCCGCGATCAACAGCATTCCCAACGTCGGTCCAGACGACGAAGCCACTGGTCGATCGGCCGCCGAGCACCTTCTCGTCCAACGAGCCAAGTGCTTTGCGTTCTTCGGCGCGGATGGCGTTCACTACACCCGCCTGCGCGAAGCGGGCTTCAGAGCCGGCCTGCCCAACGCTACCAACATCATTGAGCTACGCCCAGGACCACTGTTAGCCGACCAGATCAAGGCGCTCCCCCGCGACGACGGCCTGCTCGGTGTATTCTGCTCCAACGACCTTTGTGCTCGTGAGTTCATATTGGAAGCACGACGGCAAGGCCTGCACTGCGGCCGCGACATACTGGTGGTTGGCGTCGACAACGATCCCTCCGAGTCGATCTTTGCGGGAATCGGCATTAGTAGTTTCAAGCAACCGATTCGCGAAACAGGCTACAAATCAGCCCAAGCCCTGCACGAACTTCTAACACAAGGACGGCTCTCCTCGGATCTCAATCTACACACCCCATCGCAGCTGATACCCCGCGCATCCTCCCTAGCAAAAGGCCGTGCGCGTATCGCACAACAAGCCGCCAATCTACTCCATGACAATCTAGCGAACTCCGAATTGGATATGGAGCAGATCGCGCACAACGTCGGGGTATCGCGCCGTGTGCTAGAGCTCGCCCTCAAGGCGCAACTTAACATCAGCCCCTATCAACTACTTTCCAAAGCCCGACTTGAACTCGCTCAGCAGCTTCTAAAAACGACCACTCTCCCGATTATGGAAATTGGCACGCGCTGCGGTTACCCCGAGCCCCATCACTTCTCCGCATGGTTTAAAAAGCAAACCAGCGTTGCCCCAAGAACATACCGAGTCGCACAACTAATATAGTGAGATTAAATCGGCGAATCCACTGGTTTAGCTCAAATCGCTCCCATCATGAAGTGCAGCTCTTTGACACTTCGGTTTGACAAATCCCCCAGCTAGTCGCTTCTCTATGCGCATGTCCAAACAAGGTGTTATCTTACTTAACCTCGGCTCCCCCGATTCCACTCAAGTCAGCGACGTGCGTAAATACCTGCGCGAGTTCCTCATGGACGGACGTGTGCTCGATGCTCCTTTTGCCATTCGCTGGTTTCTAGTTAACTGCCTGATTCTGCCCAATCGCCCAAAACAATCAGCCGAGGCCTACTCCAAGATCTGGCTCGAAGACGGCTCACCACTCATCCTGACTTCTAGGGCACAGCAGAAAGCACTGTCAGCACAAGTCGATGTGCCAGTCGCACTGGGTATGCGTTATGGCTCACCTTCCACCGAGAGCGCACTGCAAGAGTTGCTCGATCAGGGCGTCGACGATGTACTGATCGTGCCGATGTATCCGCACTACGCGATGTCCAGCTATGAGACCGCCGTGGTGCATATGATGGAGTCGGTGCGTAAGCTCAAGCCAGACCTCAAGACCACGCTGCTTCCGCCATTCTATCAAGACCCAGATTACATCGCTGCACTCGTCGAACGCGCGCGCCCAGCACTGGAAGACGGC
>JABJQI010000198.1 GCA_018663485.1 Opitutia bacterium | reverse complement strand
TGTCGCACACTTGGGCACAAAGCCGATCATCGTCGCAGGCACCCTGGGCGAATTTCGCGCGCGCAGCCTGATGGCAGTCGTCAGCCGCTTCGCCAGCGAACTGCACCTGCTCGCTCCGGACCAGTCCCGCGCGACTCCCACCGATGTGCTCGAAACCTGTATCCCCGAGACGAATACAGCGCCGATTTACCACCAAAAACTCGAAGATATTTTCCCCGCAGTCGGCATCTGCACGCTAGGCGTAGCCGGCGATACGATTGTGGTGACAGGCTCGCTCTATCTAATCGGTGAAGTGCTGGAGCGGTTGACCTGCGAGACGCCAGTGCAACAGGGCAAATTACAGGACACGCCGTAGCGAAATTCCTAAGCGACACTCGGGAGGGACGAGCTCCGTCTCGTCCGTTCAGCGGTTCGGTGATCTATCTCAGCGGACGGCGCGGAGGCCATCCATCCCAAGCAGGAAGCAACGAATCTTAGTTCCGCTCGCGCTACCAAAATAATTATTACAACATCTTATTCGGCTCCGATATTGCCAAGCGACCTACAGCAGGTTTGGGTAAATAAAAAATGCCTGCCAACGATCTACAGCTACTCCTCAACCTAGGGTTCATTGTCATCACCGCGGCAACTTTTGCATTTGTCGGCAAACTCATTCGCATGCCCACCATCGTGGGCTACATCCTCGCAGGCATCGTCCTCGGGCCATTCTTGCACCTCGTCGAACTGGACCATTCGCTGGAGCTTATTTCAGAACTCGGCATTGCTTTGCTGCTATTCTTGGTCGGCTTGGAGCTGAGTTTTGTAAAGGTCAAAGATCTTGGTCGCGTCGCCCTAATCCTCGGTGGCATACAAGTATTGCTGACTGCCACTGGCGGCATGCTGGTCGCTCATTTCATTGGCTTCAGCCCGATGGAGGCGATCTTCCTTGGCGGCACGGTCACCTTCAGCAGTACCGTCGTGGTAATTAAACTGCTGGACCAAAAGGGAGTGATGAACCGCCTGTACGCACGCATCTCGGTCGCGCTCTTTTTGGCGCAGGACATCGTGGTGATCGCTGCATTGACAGTACTCACCGGCTTCGGTGGCTCGGAGCCACTCGCGCCAATCGAGCTGCTGATCAATTTCGGCAAGGCTTTCGGCGGGATGGCCGTGCTGCTCATCCTCGCACTCATTGCAGCACGCTATCTGTTGCCAAAGCCGTTCGCATGGGCGGCGCGCTCTCCCGATACGGTATTTATTTGGGCACTCTGCTGGTGCTTTCTCGTGGTGATTCTCGCACATCAATTTCACTTATCAGTCGAAATCGGTGCCTTTCTCGCTGGCATCGCGATCGCTCAATTACCGATCCACGAGGACCTACACCGGCGCCTGCACCCACTGATGACTTTCTTCATCGCGGTCTTTCTGGTAACGCTGGGGATTAAAATGGAGCTCAGTAATTTTGCTGCGATCTGGCCCGCAGCCTTGGGGCTGAGCGCTTTCGTCTTATTAATTAAACCAGTCATCGTGTTCAGTATTTTGGCTCGCATGCGCTTTAGCGAATACACCGCTTTTCAAACTGCGATTGCCACCGGGCAGGTCAGCGAGTTCGCGTTCATCCTGCTGGCACTGGGCGCCACCACTGGACTGATCGGAGCCGACATCGTCGCACTGGGTGGTCTCGTCGGCATCACCACGATCGCACTTTCCTCTTATCTGATCATTCACAGTGAAGCACTCTATGCTGCCATCACCCGCATCGGGATCTTGCAGTTACTGCGCGCAAAACAGGAGCCCGACAGCGAGAGACTGCGCCACCGCGAGAATCATATCATCGTGGTCGGCATGAATGCACTCGGTCGTGAAATCGTTAAGCAACTGACAGTGCGTAACGAACGTGTGCTCGCGATCGACACCGACCCGAAGAAGCTCGAAGGGCTCGGCGACGCCGACATCTTAATCGGCAATGTCGAATATCAATCCGTAGTCGAGGAGGTCGGCCTACGCGAAGCGCGACTGGTGGTCTCGGCCCTGCAAATCGAAGACACCAACCATTTACTCGCCTACCGCTGCCGTTCGGCCAAGGTGCCTTGCGCAATCCATGCGTTCGACCTGTCGGTGGTCAATGACCTACTCGATCTCGACACGAGTTATCTGATGATGCCGGCTGCCGACGGTATCTTACAGCAACGCGACCTAATGCAGCAGGAAGGGATTTTCAAGTTATGAACGGCATCTGTATACTTCTCGTCGCAGCTGCCATCGCCTTCGGCTTCGCAAAACTGCTACGCCTACCGCCAATCCCACTGCTAATATTAGTTGGCGCGGGCCTGCATGAGCTCGCCAACTTCTGGCAGGTCGAGGTGCCCGAAGACCTACTCAGTAATATGATGGAGCTCGGCCTAGCAGTACTGGTTTTTACCGCAGGCGTCGATCTGAGCCCACGCCGCATGCTCGGCCGCACACGCTCGATCATCATCGTGGCAACGGTTCAATTCCTGATTCTCGGGCTGGCAGGTGTGCTCACCGCATTCGCCCTTGGCTATGGCCTAACCACCGCACTCTACTTGGGTTGCGGGCTCTCAGCCAGTTCGACACTGGTGGTGGTGCGCCACTTGCAACGCCGTCGTCAGATGTTCGAGCCCTTCGGCCGACTAGTGCTGGGTGTGCTATTGGTTCAAGACTTGTTTATCATCCTGATTATGGTGGCGCTGCTCAAGGCTCCCGACGGACTTCTCGAGAGCTTCTTTGCACTCACCCGCGCGATTGGGCTCGGTTGCGTCGCGGTCGGCATCCACCGCTGGTTTGTGCCTTGGGTCACGCGGCGCCTCAAACTCGATGACGAAGAGTTGATGCTCGGTGCGCTCGGTATCCTATTTATATTTTCTGGGTTCGCCTATTTACTTAAACTGCCGTTTTTAGCGGGTGCGTTCTTTGCCGGGTTCTCTATCTCCGCTTTTCCGATGAACGGATTGGTGCGCGGCATGCTCGGCTCGCTCTCAAGTTTCTTCCTCGCACTGTTTTTTATCAGTGTCGGCGCTTCACTCACATTGCCACAAGGCGACATGCTCTGGCACAGCTTGATTTTCATCATCGTGCTGATTGTGGTCACCGTCGGACTTGTTTCGGTGATCAGCGAGGCCGTTGGCTTCTCCACCCGCGCCTCGATCGAGGCCGGGGTCCTGCTCTCACAGACCAGTGAGTTCTCGCTCCTACTCGCACTCACTGGCATGGCTTCTGGGCAGATCAGCGCCGAACTGTTCTCAATGATTACGCTCATTACGGTGAGTACGATGACCCTCACCCCGCTGATATCGCGCGACAAAATAACGTGGTCGTTAATGAAACTCCATCCTCGCTATCGTCGCGGCGAGTTGGACTGTGCTACCTTACAAAACCACGCCGTGATACTCGGCTATGGACGCGCCGGCCACCAAACGCTACAAGCATTTAACGAGCACGACATTCCCGTGATTGTGATCGACGAAGACGCCGCCGTGATCCGCAAATTAATTGCCGCGAAGGTGCGCTGCATTCAAGGCGACGGCTCCAATAAGCGCATCTTGGCACGAGCTAACTGCCGTGGCGCTAAAGTTGTGATTTGCTCGATGCGCCGCACCCGCGATGCAAAAATCGCACTCGATCACCTTAAAAAATATCCGACCAAAGTCTTTATCCGCACCTTTGAACCAGAAGAAACCGAATTCGTTATAAATTCTGGCGGGATTCCGATCGAAACCGCACGTGCCTCGGCTCACAGCATGCTCAAATGGTTGGATGTGAATTTGAGGAAGTGATCAACAAGCAATGCTACCCCACAACCCAAAGCTCATCCATAGCAAAAAGCGCTGCGCGAGATAATTCTGTTTGCTAGGTGTGCTTGCCGAACGACTGCTACAAACAGTCCTTAAAAAATTCCATGCGAATTGCTGTTTTCGCGCAGAGGCGCAGGGGCGAACATGCGCTAGAGGGAAGGCTCAAAGGGACACCAACCAACAACCCCCTACTTCGCGTTGGCCGCGACCAGATTGTAGAAATCGACGAATAGTGCATCGGCATCGTTCGGACCAGGTGCCGCTTCTGGGTGGTACTGCACCGAGAAGACCGGCTTGTCCTTGAGACGCAGGCCCTCGACCGTGTCGTCATTCAAATTAATCTCAGTGACGATCGCGCCGGCCTTCTCCAGCTCTTCTCGCGTGGAAGCAAAGCCGTGATTCTGCGCAGTAATCGAGACCTTGCCAGTCTCGAGATTCTTCACTGGCTGATTGCCACCACGGTGGCCAAATTTGAGCTTAAAGGTCTTCGCGCCGATGGCGTGCGTAATGATTTGATGACCGAGGCAGATACCAAAAGTCGGGTAATGCTCGATCAAATCTTTCACAGTCTTGTGCGCGTAATCGACTGCACCTGGATCGCCGGGACCATTCGACAGGAAGACACCGTCGGGATCGAACGCTTTGATTTCATCCGCAGTCGTGGTCGCGGGAAAAACCTGCACATCGAACCCATGATACTGTAACTTGCGGTAGATTGAGAACTTTGCGCCAAAATCTATCGCCGCTACTTTGTAGCGCTTAGTGGGTGCCACATCGTGGAGCAACTGCGTGCCAGTCACCGTGAACGGGGTAGACTGCAATGCTTCCGGATCCCATTGGTAGGCTTCCTTCGCAGTCACTTCCTTGACAAAATCAACGCCAACGAGACCACCAAAGTCCTTGGCACGCTGCACTGCTTCTTGGTCTGAAATTTTTTCGGTGCTGATGCATGCCTTGAGCGCTCCAGATACGCGTAGCTTTTTAGCAATCGCACGTGTATCCACTCCTTCGATACCGGGAATGCCAGCCGCGGCGAGGTAGTCTTGGATCGACGTATTGCTGCGCCAGTTGCTTGTAACCGGGCTGACTTCGTGGACGATGAAGCCCTTCACCTTCGGACCATCGGACTCGACATCGTCAGGGCAGATCCCGTAATTGCCGATCTGCACCGCAGTCATCGTAACGATTTGTGAGAAATAAGAAGGGTCAGTCAGGATCTCCTGATAACCAGTCATACTCGTGTTAAAGCAAGCTTCCCCTACATTCGTTGCCACAGCCCCAAAAGCGCGGCCACGGAAAATCGTTCCGTCTTCAAATGCAATAATTCCTGTTTGAGTCGTTTTAGCCATCTTAGCCGAGGAGCAAAAAGAGAATTTCGCGCCATGCAAATCAAAAGCGGCGCTTCGTTGCAGATCAGGTGTAATTTTTGTCGGCAATCTCTCGGAGCCGCTGAGCTAGAGCGAAAGCGGCAGTGATTGAGCCTGTGGCTGAGGCTCAGTCGTGTGTGCGTTGACGCGCGCCTGCAGTGCCCGTGTGCAGGAGGCCAGCAGCGTTTCTAGACCGTTCAGCGTAAGACCTCGCGCAGGCTCGCGATCGCCTCATCCGCAGCGTCGAGTTGCAGCCAATAAATCATATCGCGGCACTTCTTCTCATTCGTGATCAGCCCTGCTTGACGAAGAATTCGCAAATGGTGCGAGGTCGCTGGCTGCGACAAACCGATCCGCTCTGCGATCTTAGATACATTGCAGGGGTTCTCGCAGCTTGGCTCGGATGGCAAAATCTTTAGGATCTGCAAGCGCACCGGATCGCCGAGCGCCCACAGCTGCTTGGCAAGCGTATCGAGGTCGAGATCTGTTTCTGGAGAAGGCATTGACTTATTTAAGTATATGAACACGTAAATAGAGTCATACGGCAAGCTAGAATTCTAATCTCCACCTTCATACTTTCCCACCTCCATACTTTCCCACCTTCACCACCTTCCCCACCTCCATACTTTCCCACCTTCACCACCTTCCCCACCTTCACACTTCCCCACCTTTCCCACCTTCACACTTCCCCACCTTCATACTTCGCCACCTCCCAG
>JABJQI010000067.1 GCA_018663485.1 Opitutia bacterium | reverse complement strand
CGTCAGGCACTGAAGGAATACGTCGACCGCTATCCGCTGGATTCTATCGAGGTGTCTGTCAATGCGCTGCCCGAATATCCCTATAACAAGGAAATGGGCTCACCACGTGGCCTGCGCGTCGAGCGTCTGGCACCGTTTCCGCGCACGGATTACTCGGTCAAAGTCAACCTGCAGGAATATTACGCGATCATCACCCACATGGATGCTCAGATTGGCCGTATCCTAGAGGCTCTGGAGGCCTCCGGGAAAGCCGACAACACCGTGATCCTGTTTACTGCCGATCACGGACTGGCCGTTGGCCAACACGGCTTGATGGGCAAGCAGAACATGTTTGAACACAGCATGCGCGCGCCATTGATTCTGAGCGGTCCGGGCATTCCCCAAGCTAAGGAAATTACAACGCCGGTTTATCTACAGGATGTGATGCCAACCACGCTTGAGTTGGCGGGGCGTGAGATCCCTGCAGAGGTGGATTTCAAGAGCCTGTTGCCTTTGGTCCGTGGCGAGCGGATCATTCAATACCCGGCGATTTACGGTGCCTATCGGGATAAGCAACGGATGGTGCGTTTGGATCGCTATAAGTTGATTCATTATCCCACGGCCGATGCGACCTTGCTGTTTGATTTGCAGGAAGATCCTCACGAAATGCAGAACCTGGCCGATAATCCCGAATACGCAGAGACCCTGCGCAAGTGCTGGGCAGCCCTGCAGGAGCTGCAAGCTGAATTTGATGACACACTGGAGATTGGGACAGAGGACAGGTCACAGGTGACCGGGGGCAGGGGACACACGCGGTTCGCACAATTAAAACTATTTTGAGATGAAATTAATCCAATCAACATCACTGGCGCTTCTTTCTGCGCTGTTGTTTTCACAGGTTCCCGTTTATGGAAAACCGGACACGCCACCGAACGTTGTGGTGGTTTTGATCGATGACCTTGGTGCGATGGATATCGGTGCCTACGGCAGCAGTTTTTACGAGACGCCAAACATCGATGCCTTGGCTGAGCGTGGCGTGCGCTTTACGGATGCTTATGCTGCACACCCGGTCTGCAGTCCGACGCGGGCGGCGTTGATGACGGGGAAGAATCCCTGTCGCAGCGAGGTCAACATTACCGACTGGATTCCCGGTGTGATGCCGAAGAACCACAAGCTGCTCGGGCCGGCGATCAACAATGATCTACCGCTCGAGGAAGTAACGATTGCCGAAGCGCTGAAAGAGGCAGGCTACAGCACCTGGTTTCTCGGCAAGTGGCACCTCGGTGAGTCGGCTGCCTTTTGGCCGGAGGCGCAGGGCTTTGATGTCAACATTGGTGGGTATTCAAGCGGCGGTCCCAAGGGAGGCTACTACGCGCCATGGAAAAACCCAAGGCTGCCCAAGGTAGCGGAGGGCACCTACCTGCCCGACTATTTGACCAGCGAGGCGATCCGCCTGGTGAAGGAGCGCGAGGCGAACAAACCCTTCCTGCTCTACCTGTCGTTTTACACCGTCCACACGCCGATTCAAGCCTGTGAGCGGCATCTCGATCACTACCAAAAGAAGTTAGCCTCCTTGCCTGCGCAAGAGGGAGGGGACTATGTGCAGCGAGAATACGAGCGCTCCCGCGCGCGACAGGACAATCCGGCTTACGCCTCGATGGTGCATGCGATGGACGAAAACGTCGGTCGCTTGCTCGCGGCCTTGAAGGCTGAGGGGCTGGATGACAACACACTCATCCTCTTTACCGGCGATAACGGAAGCCTTACCGGCGGCAAGACGCGCGTCGGGCCGTCTTCCGCATTGCCGCTGCGTGCTGGCAAAGGCTACACCTATGAGGGCGGTATTCGTGTGCCGTATATCCTGCGAGCGCCCGATGGAGCCGGTTCCGGAACGGTCCATTCCGAGCCAGTCGTGGTGACTGATTTCTTTGCCACGATTCTCGATTTCTGTGGCCTGCCGCTACGTCCTGAGTTGCATCTGGACAGTGTGAGCTTGAAGCCATTGGTTGAAGGTTCGGTGAGCGAACTTCAGCGCGAAGACCCCTTGGTTTGGCACTACCCCCAATATCACGGCACTGGTTTCGTGCCTGGCAGCGCGATTCGTGTGGGGGATTGGAAGCTCGTGGAATCTTACGAATATGAAACGGTCGAACTCTACAACTTGAAGGATGATCCAGGAGAATTGACAAATCTAGCAACGGCACAGCCGGAACTGGCATCCGATTTACAGCAGCAAATGCATGCCTACTTTGCCAAGGTTGGAGCCGGGGTGCCGGTCGCGAATCCCAACTTCGACCCTGAGTGGGAAGCAAAGCAGTTGAAGCGCCAGCAAGAGCGCCGCAAGCAGAACCGCCAGAAATAGTAGAAATGTTGCGACGCTGGCATGGTCTTCTAGCCGCATGTGTTACTTGGATCGCATCGCTTTCCGCGACCGAGCATGTTATTACGGTTGATGGCTCCAAGGTCATTACCCAACACTGGATCGGCAACGGGGTGCAGTGGGCGGCCTATCCGCATTGTGATACTGCTAACGAAGCCAAGGGGTTCACTTACGGCCCGATCAGTGATGCACAGTTTGAGCGCGTCTTGGCGCGTCTGGATGTCATGCAGCCACAGTTTATGCGGTTTATGATCATTGGGAGTTGGCGCTATTTCGAAGGTTTCGATTCGAAGGGGGCACCGATCGTTGACTATGAAAACGAGGAGATGCAGTTCCTCTATCGCTGTCTCGATTATTGTCAGTCGAGGGGCATTACCGTTCTTTTCGGAGAGTGGGGGCCACGCCTGGGCAAGAGCTCGGGTAAAAGTGCAGGAAGCTGGAAGAGTCTTCCGGCCTATGATGAACGTTGGATGGATATGATCGCCGATATGTTGCATCACCTCATCGTGGTGAAAGGTTACGACTGTATTCGCTACTACGACTTTGAGAACGAGCCCTATCTGAGTTGGTCCTACTCGGGTGGGGATTTCAAGAAATACACTCGCGGGATGCGTTTGCTCCATGAAGCACTGGAACGCCGCGGTATCCGTGACCGCATTCTCTTGAACTGTTCCTGGGGCAGTGGTTGGCCGGCCACCACTTTAAAGCCTGAACAGGTGAGGTCCATCGCACCGTATGCGGATATTTACGACGAGCACCACTACATGGGGCAGAAGCCAGCGCTACGAACCGACTGGTCGAAGCGAATCCGAAAACATTCGAGCATGATCCGGAAGAATGATCGCGAGGCCCCCGGGTTCTTTGTCGGTGAGACGAACTTCAAACCGAAGGAGCAACGCCTCAATCCTCTGGAGGAAATCCGCTACAAGGGACAACCGGTCCCGAACACGGGAAAAGATTCGACTACGGCGGTATTCGAATGGGAAAACGGTGTGGATATGGCCGTTAACGCTATCCAGAAGATGCGGGGCGGCTTGCTTGGAGCCATTGCGTGGCAGTTTGACGATGCGATGCACACGCAGGATGACAGTGGGTGGGATCTGAAGCGTTGGGGCTTCTTTGACAGCATGGGGGAAGCATACAGTGGTCGGGCCGATTTGGAAGAGTTACGCCCATGGTTCTATACCTGGACTTTGATGTGTCGCAGCTTTCCACAAGGTATGCAGATTCTGGATACAGAGAATGGGATTGAGGATGGCATCTCCGCGGTTGCGGGACGAATGGGCAACCGCTGGGTGGTTGCGCTTGCTAGCGTGAATCCGGAGCCCCGCACAGTGCGCGTTCGTTGGACTAATGGCCCGCAGCAGGCAGGTATGAGACAGTATGTGTATTTCGAGAATCAATGGCCGCGTTCCGAAATCGGTGAGCCTTTGCCTGTGCGAGACGAAGCGGTTGTGGATCTTTCCAGTGGCGTTGACGTTCACTTCTCGGGGGTCGGTTTCGTGCTGCTTGAGTTGGATGCGTATTCACTTTGAACTGACCATCTCGCTGCCCAGAGACCGAGTCGGAGTCGACAATCAAGGGGAACTCAATACGGATAACGCCAACTCATGGGGTGATTCTGCGGATGCGTTTACCTTTTCGATTGCGGTGACTCAAGGAGAGGTAGAGACGCTAGATTTCAATCGGATTGTCGTCGGTGGCCTCAATCAGCCTGGTGAGCAGGTGACGATCAGTGAGAGCGAGACCGCAATACGCGGGATTTTGACGATCGCTATCAGGCAGGCATCTCCCGACGCTCTCTATGAGGCGGCCGGAGCGCAGACGTCAGGTCCGCCAGCAACAGTCGAAGTGAAGTTTAGCATGTTTTCTACTTGATCTGAGCCAGTGGATCCTATGTAAACATATACATCGAGCCTCACTCCATACCCACGAGCCTCACTCCATACCCACGAGCCTCACTCCATACCCACGAGCTGAATAAAATGCCGCATATACGGATACGTAAAATTTGTTTTCTGGCGATAGTGCCATTTTTGTCAGTTCAACTGCAGGCTGCATCGACCGTGACCTTCGGCGTCAAGAAGTCGCAAGGTTGGAACAGCCTGGGGTGGAAAGATAATCTGCGAACCGGTGTGAACGGCAGGGATGTCACGATCGTTCAGGATGATATTTCATTTATCCTGAACATTGTATCGACTGCCGAGAATTTTGGTTGCACTCAACTCAGTGGCATGGGTGATTTGATTCCGGCAACGACCGGCAATATCTGGGAGGACACCGATGGTTCGCTGATTCTTCGCCTACGTGTTGAGGATCCTTTATCCAAACTCGAATCGCTCAGTTTGGATACGGTTCGGATGGGCGGATTTACAGTAGAAACGGATGTCTTGCGCTTAACAGACCACCTCAACAATACGACGACCGTTACAGGTGGACAAGCTGAGACCGGTAAGCTCGATTCCAGGCTGCTCGGGCCGATTGCTCTGCCTGATCTGGCTTCGATTGAGGATTGGTCGCTTGAATTGAAGCCTCTGAGTCGTGGCGCTGCGGGGAAGAACTCTGGTCTGACCTATATCGCGTTTGATTATACGACCAAGGACGGGGCGTATGTGGATATTCCTGAACCCTCACAGACCGCGCTGCTTGCGGGCTTGATGGTGCTCGGGGCGCTGGCTTTTCGCCGGCCTCTGTTTGATACCTCGCAACAGGCGGTGGTTGACTCGGAGTCCACCTGAGCGCGCCACTTGTTCGCAGTGAATTTTGATTCTTATTACACTCGCGCTGATCGATTTCATGCAAAGATTTTCATTTAATCTATCCCGTAAACTTTCTTACATCACCAGGATCAAACAGGCTGTGATCTTCCCCAACTCGAACATGAGCAAACACTATTTCCCTTTTTATTGCCTGATTCTCTGTGCGATTCTGTCACTTTCAATGTCCGTTTCCCACGCGGAAACCGTCACTTTCGGAGTCCAGGCGGGCGGAGAGAATACGTGGTATGACTTTGGCATCCGCGATGGCAGTGTAACCGGTGCCGACGGGCTCGATCTCGAGATCGTGCAAGACGGCATGACCTTTACGCTGAATGTGGTTTCCACAGTCAAGGATAGCGAACTGCAACTGAAAGGCACCGATGGCGACAGCAGCGGGTTAATTCCTGCAACGAGTGGGAATGTCTGGAAGAGCAGCCATGGGACGCTGCTGTTGACGTTGTCTGTGACTGACCCGATTTCCCTTCTCGATACGATTCAGGTTGGGCAAATCGATATCGATGGCTGGAATGGTGCCGATGAAGACATGCAGTTCACAGCGCTTGGTTCCAGTGTGACCAAAGATGCAACGAGTGGTGGTGTGAGCGGAGGCCAGCTGTCTTACGATACGCTTGGCATACCACAGCTCTCTTCGACGAATCTTGCGACATGGACATTTGAGATTGATATGGTGGATGACGGGCAAGTATCTGGGCTGGGCTCGATTTCCTTTGATTATACATTGGGGGGGGCGTGGGCGATTTCGACATTGTCCACTGGCAGTGTGACTCAGATCCCGGAAGGTGGCAGCGTGCTCGTTGATGTCAGCTTCGATCAGGCAGTGACTGGTTTGTCGATCGACGACTTCGAGGTGTTGAATGGCAGCATCGATAGTCTCTCGGGAAGCGGGCTATTCTATCAACTGGGCGTTAGCCCAACGGCTGCTGCGGGCAACACGCTTGCCGTGACGCTACTACAATCGACTACCACGCCACAGAACATTGCCGCCGGGCCTCTGGAGCTGGAAATTGTTGCCGTCTCGCCGACCCCGTTTCTGACGGCGGTCAACAGCAGTGTGGATGTCGAGGGCACAGTCGATGTCGAGGTGAACTTCGATTTGCCCGTTTCCGATCTCAGCGGCGGAGACTTTATTGTGAGCCGAGCGAATGTCACCGACTTTACTGGCTATAATAACAGCTACACCCTGACGCTTAGCCCCACCGGTAGCGCGGGTGAGATTATCAACGTCAACCTGCCCGAAGGCATTGCAGATCCAGGCAATCAGGAGTCCAACACGCTTCAGATCGGTATCACCTCGGATGGAATTGGGCAGCAAGGCATTCAACTCAGCGACATATATAGCAACAACATGGTGCTGCAACGGGATCAGATTCTGCCAATTACGGGAACGGGGTTCCCCGGCGAGATCATCAGGGTCGAGTTCCGCTCGCAGATTGAAACCACGACGGTGGATGTCGATGGCAACTGGTTGGTCCATCTGGCACCGGAGGCGGCAGCACCAAATGCGGATCCGCTGCGTATTTCGGGCACTGTGAGCGCGAACGCTAAATCCTATAGTGCTTACGTCGGCGAGTCCTGGATGTGCGCGGGGCAGTCCAATATGGCGGATAGTTTTGAGAATCCTCCGCCTGCAGTGGAAGCCGAATATCTCGATTGGCTGAACAACGGCAAGTTCGAGCGCTTCTTTTTCTCCAGCCGAGGCAACGGTTGGAAGCAGATTGAAACCGACAATCGCAACGTTGTTTCGCGCACCGCCTTCTACTTTGGCATGGAGATCTACAAGGCGCTCAATCCGGATCCTGATAACATACAAATCCCGGTGGGGATCATCATTTCCGCCAACGGTGGCACGCCGATCCAGTCCTGGATGCCGGCGGAGGATGCCGAAGTGATCCGCAAGGAGCTTGGGATCGACAAAAGTTGGAACGATTGGGAGAACAAAACCTACCGTTATCCTGGCGAGCAGTGGCTGGACAAGATGGACCACATCCCGCCGTTTGGCATCCGCGGAGTCATCTGGTATCAAGGCGAGCGCAACGCCAAGTCGGAAATGGGCTATGAATATGATCTGCTGCTCGCGCATATGGTCGAGACCTGGCGCCGGATCTGGGCGGAGCGCGCGGGCCTGCAGGTGACTGACTTCCCGTTCTACTTCGTGGAAATGTCGCACCGGCATGATCGGAGCGACTACGAGTTTCCCTGGCTGCGCGACCGTTTGCGCCGGGCCATGGATATCATTCCCAATGGTAAGATGGGGCACTTCATTGACGGCGGCCCCGATCTGCATCCGCACAACAAGCAGCTTGCGGGGCAGCGGCTTGCGCTACATGCGCGCAAGGAAATTTACGGCGAAACTAGTCTGATCTCGCACGGTCCGCTGTTGGATGCTGTGACGCCTGTTGGTAACAAGCTGGTGCTGAGCTTTACCGAGGTGAACGGCGGCTTGCGCAGCCTGACCGATCCAAGCGGAGGGACGCTCGACTTTTTCGAGGTCGCCGGTAGTGATGGAGTCTATTACGACGCGTCGGCGCAGATCGTGGGCGACACGGTCGAGGCATCGAGTCTGGATGTGCCCAACCCGCTGCATGTGCGCTATCTCTTCCTGGTTCCGCCAACTCAGCCGGAGCCTTATTATAGCCTTGAGAACGTGGCCGGTATTCCTGCTGCGACCATTATCAGCGACGATGACTTCAAGCCGGTCGGCCGCACCGGCGGTCTGACCCCGGCGCAGTATAACGATAAGCAAAAGGCCGAAGCATTGAACTATGTAATCGAATTCAATGAAGATTCGGGCAATCCGCATTTTCGCTATTCTTATCGTCATGACGACACCGTTGATCAGGTGAGTGTTCGCTTTTATATGTCCGATGATTTGGTGACATGGGTCGAGGTCGCTGCCAGCGATGTGACCTACGACGGTGCGCCGCCCTCGAACACCGATGAAGCACGCTATGGCAATTGGATCCACAGTCTAAGTGGTTCCGAATCTGACCGCTATCGGGATGTCGTGATTCAGGATCCCGATGCCGTCGAAAACGTCGGCACTCGATTCTATAAGATTGAGGTCACGCCGTAGCGTCGTGGTCGCTCGCATGATTCAGGATGTGATTATCCTAGCAACTCAGCAAAATGACACTGTCAATGTAAAACTTTACATTGACAGTATGCACTGCTTGCCTCCTATATGATTTCCCATGAATAAAGCACCCCTTACACTTGGTTTTCTTGTCGGCCTGGTCGCTGCATCCGTGCTGTTTGCCTTGTTCAAGCCGAAAGGTGCGAGCGCCGGTAACGACGTGCGGCTCATGAAGATCGCGCACACGCTGCCGACCAGTCATCCGGTGCACATGGGGATCGAGCACTTCGCCGAGCGGGTGAAGTTTCATTCCGGCGGTCGCATGCAATTCGACATCTTTCCGAACGGACAGCTCGGCAGTGAGACCCAGACCTTGGAGCAGATGCAGTCGGGCACACTGGATGTCGCTAAGGTCGGCGGAGCGGAACTGGGGAGTTTTGTGCCTGTGGCCAAGGTCTTCAGCCTGCCGTATCTTTTCCGTGACAGCGGGCATTACTGGTCATGTCTCGATGGTGAGATTGGGCAAGAGCTCTTGGATGTCTTGTCGATCAATGGCGCCGGGCAGCCCAGTGGTTTCCGGGGGCTCACTTATTATGATGCCGGGAGTCGTAACTTCTACGCGCAGAAGCCGATCCTTAAGCCGGATGATTTGACGAATCTTAAAATTCGCGTCCAGAACGATCCGGTGGCACTGGATATGGTGCAGGCGCTGGGGGCGTCGCCCACACCGATTTCATGGGGCGAATTATACACCGCGCTACAACAGGGAGTCGTGGACGGTGCGGAAAACAATCCGCCCAGCTTCGTGACCTCCCGTCACTTTGAAGTCTGTAAGGAGTTCAGCTTCGATCATCACTCACGGGTGCCGGATGTGTTGATCATTTCAGAACAGACATGGGATTCTTTGAACGAGGAGCAGCATGACTGGCTGCGCCAAGCAGCGGCTGAGTCGTCCGCGTTTCAACGCGAGGCATGGGCTCAGGGGGTGCGTGAGGCGCTGCAAGTCATGCAGGAGGAGGGCGTCACTGTTCACGAAGCGGATACAGCGTTGTTCATGACTGCGACCGAAGCGGTGCGTGGCAAGTATGCGGTCGGGGACATCAAGTTGCTTGTGGAACGTATCCAAGCTGTATCCGAATAATGACTACGCTAAACGTATTTCGAAAGATGAACCAAGCTCTGGCTAATGTGCTGCGTGCCGGTCTGGTCGTCGTGTTTGCGATCCTAGTAGTCGATGTGCTGTGGGGCGTCGCGAGTCGCTACCTGCTTGGCAATCAGGCGTCCTGGTCGGAGGAGCTCGCGCGTTTGCTGCTGGTTTGGCTCGCCCTGCTCGGTGCCGCGCTGGCCTGCCGTGAGGATCGCCACCTTGGGCTGGATGTCATCGTGCGTTTGTGGCCGGATAATATTCAGCGCCTCGGACGTCT
>JABJQI010000004.1 GCA_018663485.1 Opitutia bacterium | reverse complement strand
TGTCAGGCGCGGTGCGAACCATGTGGTCGGCCAGCTTGGGTTGGTGCGCTCATCCAGTGCGTCGTGCACGTTTTCAGGCAGCTCGACTGTCCAACCTTCCGCGATTTGTAGGCAAGGGCCCAGGCCAGCTGCGAGGTTGAGGCGAATCATGGTCGCCTTCATGCCGCCCTTGGTCTTGAAGCGTGTGCTCATACCGCCGCCTGGAAAGTATTCCGTAATGGAAGGGTGCCAAGTGGTATTCTTGAGACTGGCATCGGCTTCCTCGTCGGTGATTTCCCAAAAGGGCTTCATCGTTGGATTGCCATCGGCATCTGACTGGTCGCCGGTGCCATCCAGCGCAGCTGGGCCAGAGTTGATTAAGTGAAGTAGGCCGTCGGCTCCGTGGCCTTCCAGCTTGTAGCCGTCTGCGACACGTGCCACTGCGTCTGGGCTCCAGTAGGTGCGCAGATCAGCAAAGATCTGTGCACTGTTGGTCAAGAGTTGACCGAAGAGCATGCCAGCGCCGTTGAGCGCGTCATTCTCAGTCGCGAGGATATAAGGCGGGCGTTTGCCGTTCCAATCAAAGGATGTGTTGAGGATCGCTTCCATGAAGTCACCGTTCGGGAAGTGGTCGGTCCATTGGCGCTGACCTTGGAAGCCTGCGGCGATGGCATTGTGGCCTTGGGCTTGTTCGCCGTAGCCTAGCTTTGCGAGCTCATCATTGCCGACCATCAAGTCGCGGGCGATGAGTGCCATTTTGACCGAATCGGTCCACTCTGAGTCAAGCTGTTCGCGGCTGCGCTGTGTATCGGCGCTGTTATAATCTTTGCCTTCAGGGCAGTTTTCTTTGACCCATGCGAGGGCCTTATCAAATTCAGCTTGATCGTAGATGCCTTTGCGCATACGACCAACAAACTCAGTCATGTCAATCGCTTCGACACGCATGCCAAGTGTGCGCTCCCAGAACGACGAGTCGACAACCGAGCCAGCAATACCCATCGAAGTGCCACCCATCGATAGATAGGATTTGCCGCGCATGAAGCCGACTGCAAGTCCAGCGCGTGCGAAATTAAGCAGCTTTTCAACGACGTCTTCCGGCATTGTTTCGTCGCCCGCTTCTTGCACATCTTTACCGTAAATGCCGAAGGCAGGGATGCCTTTTTGTGTGTGACCAGCGAGTGCCGCTGCGAGGTAAACTGCGCCAGGGCGCTCGGTGCCGTTAAAGCCCCAAATTGCTTTCGGGCGATGTGGGTCCATGTCCATTGTCTCAGAACCATAGCACCAGCAAGGTGTTACGGTCAGGCTCAGACCGACGCCTTCGCGTTGGAATTTTGCTTCACAGGCAGCTGCTTCGCGCACGCCACCAATGTTGCTATCAGCGATCACGCACTCGACTGGGCTGCCGTCTGGATTACGGAGCTCTTTACTATAGAGGGCTGCCACGCGTTTAGCCATATTCATCGTGATCTCGTCGAGCGATTCACGCACGCCACCGAGACGACCATCAATCGTTGGGCGAATACCAATTTTTGGAAAAGTGAAGGGATAATTATTCATAACCACTATTTTAGCCTATCTCGCGCTTGCTTGTTAGAGATATTTCTGACTCGACATGGATATTATTGAACGGTTAATTGCTAGTCAATCCCCATGAAAACATTTCCTTTAGAGTTGTCACCGCTAGTTAGGCAGGGCCGTTATGCAAACTTTTCTAGAGTCGCGGACGCTGCTGGGCAGGTTTTTATGGCAGGCTATGAGGAGTGCACAGCCGATTACTTTATTGAACGAAGCGGTTTTCCTTTTTGGACTTTGGAAGTGGTCGTCGGCGGGCACGGATTCTTTCGAGAGGGGCGACAATTAAGGCGCTTGCGGCATGGTTCGGTGTTCACCCATGGGCCCGGCGTGGTACAGCATTTCGGCAATGAAGCCGAGCGGCCGTTTCGTAAGTATTTTTTTGTGCGTGGAGGGGGCAGCTTCCCCCAGGCATGGCATGCCGTCGGACTTCGACCTGGAGGCGTGCTGCAGCTCGGTGATGTAGCGTCGCTGGTTGGAGTATTAGATAAGATCGTCGACGAAGGTCAGCACAGTGATGCGCAGACTGGGCAGGTAGTGGATGGGCTGGAAGCGGTGTTATTGGCGCTGATTGCCCGGCACCAAGGTTCGGCAAGTGGCGAGAAATCGGCTTCGCGGGTGGTTTATGATTTAGCGATGGAGATTCTACTGCGTGAATATAGGAACTTGCATGCCCTATCGGATCTGGCCCAACGGTCCGGCTATAGCAGTGAATATCTCTGTCGGATCTTTAAAAAATATCATGGGGAGTCGCCGTATCAAGTGCTCTTGCACCGTAAGATGAGCGCCGCGTGGCTGTTGCTGCGCGACGGCCAACTTCAAGTTGGCGCGGTCGGGCGGGAGCTCGGTTACGAAGATCCGCTGCATTTCTCACGAGTGTTTCGTAAGATCATGGGCTGCGCACCTAGTTCAGTCGGCGCGCGTGGGTAGTGACTTTCATTCAAAAACTTCTGATGTTAATTCGGCAGTGAAGGCATCATCGCTGGATTGACTGCAGTGACCAGATCGAACAGTTTGTTCAACTCAAGTATCACACTTTTTCATGTCACATGATGAGTGACGTGTGCCACGGCCAAAGCGCTTCTGCTAGTGGGGCTTATAAATTAAGAGATCCAATTGCCTGCTCATATGACAACAAACACTGAAGAGCTTTATTTTGCTGGCGGCTGCTTGTGGGGCGTCCAGGAGTTTTTTCGGTATGTTCCAGGGGTGGTGTCAACCGAAGCAGGTCGAGCCAACGGTGCGACTGATCAGAGGCATGGCGACTACGATGGTTATGCCGAATGTGTGCGCACCCTGTTCGATCCAGAGCAGGTATCGGTTGAGCAATTAATCGAGGCTTTGTTTGAAATTATTGATCCTTACAGCCTGAATCAACAGGGCGCCGATGTCGGAGCGAAGTACCGGACTGGGGTGTACAGTAAGGATTCATCCCATCTACACAGAGCGAAAGAATGGATCTGCTCGAGGATAGATGCGTCGCGGGTCGTGGTCGAAGTGATGCCTCTAACTAACTACGCCAAAAGCGCTGCCGCGCATCAGGACCGACTGTTGCGGCGCCCGGGTGACTACTGTCATATTCCCAAGCAATTGTTGTACCGTTATCGAAAACCAACATCTAGTGGGGACTAAATAAGGAGTCAAACGTTTAAAATAAACATGGATCCAAGCGTAAGGAAGCGGCAGGCACATTTATTTTAAACGTTTGACCCCTTTTGCCTCTGGCAGTCCAGGCTAGGAATGATAGGGACATCGGTAACACTTTATCTAAGGACATAGGTTACATATCTGAGGTGTATGGTTAGGTTAGGAGTTGAGGTCAAGATTTGGTTGATGAGCTGATAGGTTTGCTTCGTGC
>JABJQI010000005.1 GCA_018663485.1 Opitutia bacterium | reverse complement strand
TTGGCCTCGCAGAACGCATCCTCGAAAATTCACTTCAGCTACCAACAGTCAGCATCTACGAAGATGATCTCCCCAAAGCCACACTCGACTATACTAGGCTGCCGCTCAAATACCCATTCCTGACTGTCATCAGCCAAGGCGAACTAGAGGGAATCCTAGTCGATAGCTTAAAAAAGAAGTCATACAAACCTCTCTGGAATCATCGTGTGCGGTTTATCGAGGAGCAAGCTGATGTGCTTAACATCGCGGTAGATCGACTCTCCGAAGGCATGACTGGCTACGCAGTCGCGCACATAGAAACACAAATCGACAAGACCCTCGACTACCAAGCGAACTATATAATCGGCGCCGACGGATACGAATCCGTGGCGCGACGAAGTGCTGGCATCGACTTTCCTGAAGTGAGCCCCAGTGCAGACTATGCAGTCTTCGAGTTTAAGACTGACGCAGACCTACCCAACGAAATGCGCCTCATCATCAAAGGCAACAAAACACATGTTTACTGGCCACTCCCCAACGGCCACTGCCGATGGAGTTTTCAAGTCGATCAGGGCGTGGCCTCGAATCCCTCACGAGAAAAAGACCATAAATTTAACCCATTCAACAACAGCAGTCCCCCACTCTTAGACCACCAGCACTTGGACGCCTTCCTTGGCGAGAATGCACCGTGGTTCAAAGGTTCGGTCGAAGACCTTAGCTGGAGAATGCTGGTAAACTTCGAGCATCACCTCGCCAACTCCTTCGGCAAGGATCGCATCTGGCTCGCCGGCGACTCTGCCCACATGACGCCACATGCAGGCATTCTTAGCATGAATGTTGGTATGCGTGAAGCAGTCGACCTCGTCGACATTTTGAGCATGTTCGGCACTCACCTCCAACGCGAGCAGGCCCTCGCCAAATATAACGAGCAACGCCTCGCCGAGTGGCAACGCCTACTCGATCTCGACCACCACATTTACGCTGTCGATCAAACCGCGCGCTGGGCACTCGGCCATCGCAACAGTCTGATCGGCAATATCCCAGCCAGCGGTGAAACACTCAGTGAACTACTCGCCCAATTACATCTCATCGACGCCGCCTAAGCCGAAGCAGAAAAACACATCACATCCCGCTTGTCAGAAGCGGCGCCTGTAGATTACTGTATTCATAGCAGATACAGTAGATGAAAATAATACAGAATAACGCTACCATTCTCATTCTCACGCTCACCTGCGCGCTACACTCGCTAAACGGCCTCACGCTCTCGAATAAAGAAGGCACGGTCATTGACGTTGCGATTCTGGAGATCGAAGACACGCGCATTCAAATACGCCTTCAGAACGGCAGTACCACTTGGCTCGACCGTGATCGATTGTCATCAGCCAGCCATCAAGCGATCATCAATCTAGCTGCGCAGGATCAATCACGCTTCCAAATAATCAACGAGCTGCTAGGAATCCCCTTATTAAATGACAATAAGCTATGGGATGATGCGCCCGCCGAAGTCGCGCAGCGACTAAAATGGCCACTCGAATCTCAGACCGAGACGCAATCCAGCTTCCGGTACTACCCTCCTGCGACATACCATGTACTGGGAGCGCGCCCCTACTCCTCGGTCATCTATGGAGTAAAAAATCAAGCTGCTTTAATCAGCATTGTCTTTGCCAATAAAGGCGATTTCAAGTTTAGCAAGCCTCCTATCAAGGACGAAATCAAAGCGATGCAAGCAGCCATCGAACGCGACACCAACAACATCATCACACGCATCAGCGACGCGCTAGGGGAACCCGAAAAACAACAATACGGTAGCGGCCGTGGCATCAAACAGCTCATACAGCGCTGGGACTGGAACGGCCACGCCCTGCTACTCGCCACGCAAAAAGACGAATACGTCAGCCTCAGAATAACCAGCAGCGCATCTGCAGACAACAAAGGTCGTGGCCAAAAAATCTCCGATGCCGCCCTGCGCAAACTCACGACACAGAATATTATAACGCGTCCCAACGGCGATGTCATCATCGACAATATTCCGATGGTCAACCAGGGCCCCAAGGGCTATTGCGTGCCAGCCACTTTCGAACGCTACCTGCGCTATATGCAAATCCCAGCCGACATGTATATTCTTGCCATGGCAGGCCAAACCACAATCGGCGGCGGCACTTCACTCAGCGCGATCATCTCCTCAATCGACGGATACATTGCCTCTCAAAGTCGCACGATGAAACAGCTCAACGAGCCGATCAAAGTCCGCACCATTCAGAAATATATCGATAAAGGGCTGCCAATAATTTGGACCATGTTCTCCTCAAAAAAATATAACCAATACGCCAACCAACGCACCGAAGATAGAAGCTCAATCACCGACTGGGAGACTTGGAGTAAAAAAACTCAAGCAAGCGCCCGCGCGACTGAATTCTCCAAAGACATGATGTCCGCGCATGCCTGCATGATCATCGGCTACAACAAAGAGACAGGCGAAATCGCAGTCAGCGACTCATGGGGGCCTTCGTATGACGAGCGCTGGATCTCCGCCGAACAAGCGGAACAAGTGTCTCAAGGCTCCATTTATCTCGTCAGTTTTTAACGAATTGAGTTTGCAGGAATACCACACGCAGTTGATCGTGTAAGCACATGAGCGCACAAGATTACAATTTCGACACCTGCCCCGATCGCGGTGGCTACGGCTCCCTCACATGGGACAAATACAAGGGCCGTGACATCCTGCCACTCTGGGTAGCCGACATGGACTTCACCACCGCACCCGAAATCATCGCCGCCCTGCAGCAACGCCTCGACCACGGAATCTACGGCTACACCATCCCTTACGAAGCTCCGGTTCAAGCCGTCCTTGACTACTTGGATCGCCAACATGGTTACAGCGCCAAAGCCCATTGGCTCAACTTCTTGCCCGGCCTCGTGCCAGCGATCAATCTCTGCTGCCACGCCTACGTCGCAGCAAACGAGTCCATCATGACCGCGACACCCGTCTATCCGCCATTCCTCGGTGCACCCGACTACGCAAATCGCGAACTGATCAAAGTCCCGCTCTGCCTCGACACCGACGACCGTTGGACACTCGACTTCGACGCAATGGAAGCCGCAGTCAAACCAAACACCAAACTCTTCATACTCTGCAGTCCGCACAATCCGGTCGGCCGCGTTTACAGCAAAGAAGAGCTCTCCCGCCTCGGCGACTTCTGCGAGAAGCACGACCTAATCCTCATTTCCGACGAGATCCACTGCGACCTAGTGTTTGACTCAAACGCAGAGCACATCGTTACCGCGAAACTCAGCGAAAGCCTCGCCGCACGCACCGTTACACTGATGGCTCCGAGCAAGACTTACAACCTGCCCGGCCTCGCGTGCGCATTCTCGATTATCGAGAACTCAAAGCTTCGCCTCCAATTCCAGAAAACGATTCGCGGCATCATCACCGAGGTTAACTGCTTCGGCTATGCTGGCTGCGAAGCCGCCTATAACTTAGGTGAGCCATGGCGCATGGCACTGATTACGTATTTGCGCAGCAACTACGAACTCACCTACAATTTCATTCAAACGCAAATCCCAGGCATCACCTTCCGCCCGATGGAGTCAACTTACCTCGCGTGGTTCGACGTCACACGACTGGAGCTTGAGAACCCGCTAAAATTCTTTGAAGATAATGGCGTCGGACTATCCGACGGCACTCCCTTTGATGGCATTCAGCATCTGCGCCTCAACTTCGGTTGCCCACGTAGCCGACTCCTTGAAGGCCTCGAAAAAATGGCTACGGCCCTCAGCAACCGATAACAATTTCCTAGCTCAAATCTTTTAGCTCAAGTCTCTCATACAAATAATGGAATCTGTCCGCATAGACAAATGGCTCTGGGGTACGCGGGTTTATAAAACACGCAGCGATGCTGCCGATGCCTGTCGCGGTTCCGCGATTCGGCACAACGGCACCATTGCCAAGCCCTCGGCAAAAATTCGGACTGGCGACACCATTATCGCACGCACCAAAAGACTCACTCGAACCTTACACGTCGTCGGTCTCACAGAGAAACGTGTCGGCGCGGCTTTGCTACCGAATTACTTCGAAGATCAAACACCCGAATTTGAACATGAGGCAGCCCGCGAAAAACGCGAGAACGCCAAAGTCTTCAGCCACAAAGGCACCGGTCGACCGACCAAGAAAGACCGCCGCGACATCGAGCGCCTGCTAGGGGATACATAAAAAAGAATGGATCTAGCTTTATTGATCGAGGGTATCGCTCCGTCGTTGCCACCGACTACCAACCAGCTTGCCATTTTATACGCATAGAAATGACAGAGCATTTCCCTCCAGCATTTGTTAAGGCACAGCTTTCACTACCACTATAACTATCACTCTTCACTAACCGTGTCCTACGAAGAAATCCCATACACCGTCGAAGACCACAGACTGCCGCCCGAGGTTGCAGACTTCATTGACGAAGCCGACCGTCGCTGCGACGACTTCTACGAGCAGAAGCTCAACAAGCGCTACCCCCGCTACGTGCCGAGCGAACCAGCGCAAGTTTATGCAGCGCTACGCCACGTCACAGAACAAAGCCTGCCCCTCGGTGAAACCTTTATCGAATGGGGCAGCGGCTTTGGAGTAGGTACTGGATTCGCCGCATTGCTTGGCTACGAAGCGCACGGTATAGAAATTGAAGAAACGTTGGTCGAAAAGGCTGAATCACTGCTCGGCGACCAAGGCCTCGACGCAAATTTTCTACCCATCAGCTACATCCCCGACGGCTTCATTAGTTACGATGCACTGAGCGGACACGATATCGTGCGCGACGATAGCTTCGGCCATAGCGTCGAGGGCAATCCGCGCTACGAAGGCATGGATATTGACATCGAGGAAGTGGACTTGTTCTTCGTTTACCCATGGCCTGGCGAGCAAGAGATGATGCTCAAACTTTTTGACGCCGTCGCCGGCGAAGGCGCGATCCTAGTCGCCTACTACGGCGACCGCGACATCTGCCTCTACCGCAAACTCGAAGAAGACGATTATTAAATACTAAATTATCGTCGCCCCTCTCGAGCTGACTTGCGGCTATACTTCTCGCCCTTAGAGTTCAGCTTGCGGCGGGTGCGACGACTCACTGTGAGTTCTCGTTTTTTCTTACGCTGGCTGAGCTTCTCCAGTTCAAAATCGAGTTTCAGGTAATTAATAAAGCGCTCACGACTTAAGATGCCCTCTTCGATCGCCGCCTGAATCGCGCAGCCCAGATCCGAGCGGTGCTTACAATCATGAAATTTACATTGAGTGGCGACCTCGTCGAAATCGCGAAAACTTTCCTTTAATGTTTTCGCATCGGTCCAGACCTGAACCTCGCGAATCCCTGGGTTATCGATTAACATACCACCAGCCTTCAGCGGCAACAGTTCACGCGCCGTCGTCGTATGGGTCCCCTTGCCAGTTACACCATTCACCTCACCCGTCCAGAGCCAATCCTGACCGATCAATTGATTGATCAGCGAAGACTTCCCCACGCCACTGGAACCAATCAACGCAATCGTTACCCCCGGCTCCAGGTAGCTCCGAATCGCATCGACTCCCGAACTTTCGATGGCAGACGTCAGTATTACTTCAACATCCGGGTTGAGCGCTGCCAGGGCATCGTGGGCCATCTGGTTGATCTCAGCCGGATACAGATCACTCTTGTTCAGCAATACCACAGCACGCGCACCACTGCGTAGCATCACCGTGAAATAGCGCTCCATTCTGCGCAGGTTGAAATCCTGCCCAGCGTCGGTTACGACAAAAACGACATTCACATTGGCAGCCATCACCTGCTCTTCAGTACCCTTGCCCGGAGCTTTACGCGAGAGACAAGTCTGCCGCTCCATGCGCGCACGAATCAATCCCTCGTATTCATTGCCCTCGGCACCCATTTCCAGTGCGACCCAATCACCAACTGCAGGCAATTCCGCATCCGTCTGCGCCTCGTGGTAGACCGCGCCACCTAAAGCCACCTCCATCTCAGTACCATCATCAAGCACCGCACCATACGAGATCTTGTTGTCCCGAATCAGACGCGCAGGCACCCAGCCTTTGTCTCGGCAATCTGCAAATTCCGCTTCAAAGCGGTCGTTCCATCCTAGGTCATTCAGTGTCATGTGCGGCCGACTCTAGCGACAACACAGCAAGTGTTAACCACAAAAATCACAGAAAATACAAAACCCTAAACTCAGTGAGTTGAACTGAGTGACTCCCAAACATTAGCAGCGATCCAAGCCCTCAAACTCCGCATACAATGCCTTCCACTCGGCATCCAAGCTGGTGGTGCAGACTGGTTGCACCGCACGATTATACCAATACTCCGCTTTAACTTCATCGCCTTCGACTCGATGCAGGTACGCGTGCACCCACGCCGACTCCGCGGTAACCATATGCTGCACCATCTCATGTGCTCGCTTCCAGTCGCCCTGCTGCTCGGCTTCCAACGCTCTTAGGTAAATATTTTTCTCCTGCATTGTATTCTGATTTGTCGAGGCCTCGCCTAATGGCGAGCTAGAAAAAGCACAGAAGGCAAAGCTCTGACAATTGAAGACACAAAATCACGCATCTATAGTTTGCACGCGACGCAATGCGAATGCCAGCAACAGAAACAGCACCGCAACTGTAGCGAGCACAAACACCGCCGAGCTCGGCATCGCCAACCACTGCAGAGACTCCTTAGCAAGCCCAGTCCCGCCGAGGCGAGGGGCTCGAAACCCAGCCCACATCCAAAATATCGAGTAGCCAAATCCGCCCGCACCTA
>JABJQI010000082.1 GCA_018663485.1 Opitutia bacterium | reverse complement strand
TGCCTGTGCGTGCATGGCGCCGCGCCAATCGTTGCGATGTAAAATGCTTTCCAATTCCAGTCGTGCGGTGGCGGCGTTTTTACGGCCCACTTCCATCTGCCCGATCTGCATTGCAGCATCGCCGGACTCCTTCGCTTGTGCGAAGCGCTTGATCAGCATGCGATAGGCCTCGATCGACTCATCGATGCGATCCAAGTCTTGGAAGCACTGCGCTTGGAGCAGGTGCAGCCCCAACTCATTGGGCGTGTTGAGGAAATCGAGGTAGGTCGCTTCCAAGACTTCGGCGACGCGTTGCGGATTTGTTTTCGCATGCTCCCCGAGAATCCATAACTGCCCCGCAGTGCCGAGCTGTGTCCATTGCTCGGCATCGTCCCAGAGTTGCAGTAGTTCAGCATCCGGTGGTAGCACCGGCTCTTCCACTTTCGCCAGTGCGGTCTTGATGCGCACCACTAGAGGCATGTTGGTCTGCGCAGTCGCAACTGCGAGTGCCTCTGCTAAGAAATCGTCGGCGGTTTCTGCGGGAATGTTTTGGTTCAGTGCTTCAACTTGATCCTGTAAGGCATCCAGCTTGGTGACATCTAACACGGCATTTTCTAATGGCTCACTGTTGGATTCGGGTGGAATGTTCTTATTGTGTGTGTCAATGCGAGACTGTTGCTCCTCGAATGTGCTGATCGCCTGCTGCACGGCCTTACGGAACTCATTGTCGTGCACGAAGCACTCCTGGACTAATGCATCGATCGAATCGTTTTCCTTAAAGTAGCGATATTGCTTCGCGCGGTCGTTGATCAGTTCGTCCAGCAGTGCAGGATCAGCTTTGACCAGATTGAGGAATTCGTCAGTCGCGCGCTGCATGGTTCGCAAGTTTCGATCCAGCTTCAGGCTATCGATCAAGAGCTTATCCAGCTGGTGAATCTCTGTTTGTTCAAAGAACTTGTCCAGCGGTTGCTTCAACACACCCAGCGCGACGCGCGGTTGATCTTCGTCCGTATAAATCGTCGCCAACGCGGCACTGATCGGAATGCTTTCGGCGTAGTCCCCGTGCGCCTCGATAAATGCCTCTAAGCGCGCCACCGCCTCATCGAACTGTCGGCGGTCAATTAGGATTCTTGATATCTTTAGTTCCGCTTTAGCCAACAAGTGGCGGTCTTCGGTATGTTGCTCGACCAAATAGTAGTGCCGCAGCGCGTTATCCACTTCGCCCAGCATGTCGACGACATTGCCGAGTGTCAGCTCAGCCTCCGCTCGCAGTTGATGGCTGGGATACTTGGCGATAAACTGCTCGATCAGGTCGCGGGATTCTTCGATTCGATCCAGCCCCAGCACCGCCTGTGCCTTGCGGAAAGAGGCGTCTGCGCGAAATTTCGGATTCGGATCAACAATGACTTTGTCGAAAAACTCGACCGCAGATGCATTCTCCTGCTCGATCAAATACGAGAGCCCCAAAAAGTAGTGAATCACCACCGCGCATTTCGAATTCCCATACTTCTCACGATAGATTTGAAAATCGCGAATCAACTCTGGATTCTCAAACTTCGTCAACCGAGCCACTGCATGCTTAAAGAGCAACAACTGCGCAGCTGTATCGTCCGCAGCCCGCTCCAGATACCACGCGGTCAACTCATAGAGTTCGTCATATTTTTCCTCTTCCAGATAAATACCCGACACCTGATCGGCGACCGTGTCGCGATAGCTCGTGTAGGTGCCATTATCGAGATAGCGTTTGCCGAGCTCTTCCGCGATGGCATTTGCGCCCAACTGATGGCTCAGTGAGTAGGCCGAAAACAGAATTTCCTCTGCGTATTTATGATCCGGATACGCATCGACCATCAAACGAAAACGCCAAAACGCTTCCCATTTACGCTCCATATCCATGTAGACGCCCGCGATGCGCCAATGCAGCAGCGGCGTATAATTGGTCGAGCTGCGCAACGCCGCCAGATCTGCGTTCGCATTCTCGAGCTTGGCTTTGGCCTCCACGTAAAAGTTGCGCAACACCACATTGTCCTCGAATTTGGCGACGCGCCGTTCCAGTGTGCGAATGTAAGCGGTCAGCCCAGTTTCCAGCGTCTCATAGTCGCGCACAAATTGATAAAACAAGCTCGCAGTGGGCAAGTCGTCTTCCTCTTTCAGATTGTCACCAACCTCCATCAACGCGGCATTAAAACGGGGCGTGTAAAATACCGGAGCCGGGCTTTTAAAGAATTCCAATAACTTACTGGAATCGACGACCTCGCCTGACTTCGCTTGAGCGATCAGTAAATACGCCGCCGAAGTGGTGCGGTCCTCGCTCGACTCCGCGATGCGCATGCTGTCTCTAAAATAGGGCGCGCCGGCAGCCCACTCCTGTGTGGCCGCATAGATCAGCACTAGTTTTCCCAATACTTCCTTTCGATCCACACTCGCCACGGGCTGGCGGTAGAGCGGCACGTAGAGCTGCAGGGCTTCTTTGAATTTCTGGTTGATCGCGTGCACATCCGCTAAGTTATAGCGTGCCAGCGCACTCAGTGAGTGGTTTGGATACGTTTTGATGAATGACTCGAATTGAGTCGCCGCAGTGGTGAGCACCGCAGAGTTATTATTTTCGTAGTATTCAAACACATAGGAGAGTGCTAAGTAGAAATCTAGATTAGGCACCATTTCAGGCGGCACCTCCCCGCGCACCTGAGCGATCAAAGGACGTGCCGCGACCAACTGGTTGGAATGCAGCAGCGTGGTCAGCCGAGCAATCCTCCCAGCGAGCGATCCGTCTACGGTAGTCGCGCTGTAGCCAACCGAACTAAAGAGACTGATCAAAAAATATGCTATTAATAAACGATAAAGGTTCATTTGGAGGGGTAAATGCATGAGGGGAGACGTGGGGTAATGAGACCAGAGGGCAACAACTGACCGCGCCAGTAGTATAGAATATAAGGAAAAGCCTGAAAACACGGCCAATCGACCGTCTTCCAGCTCCAGACAGGAGATCTGGGTTTGTCCACGTCATAACTCCTGATTCGTGTCGCTGACACAGATAATACGGCGAGGCGATAAGACTCCCAATCGATCTGGTCCACCTAGTTGATCACCGAGTCGATGACCTGGATCTCGACAGCCCCCATGTCCGGCAAGCCCACGACCGGATTCCCGAAAAAGTCTTCAGTCACGGAAAGCCCTACTTCAAGTCCGATACGATCGCCTGCCAATGCGGTAATGCTGATTCCTTGATCGACAATCAAAGACACTGACATGGGGATATAGTCTGTCGCGGCTAGGCCCCCCTTATTCACAAAAAGGGGATCGCCGATGGTTTGCGGACTCTCGGCAAAGGGGAAGGTGCTAGGGATGATGCCTGTGCGCTGGTAGAGGTTGTTGTCCCAGACGATGCTGTCGATCATCGACTGAGAGTAATCATCAAGTGCGCCAGGAGTGATATCGATTGTGTTGATGTGGCACTCAATGTAAAAGATGTTGTTCGCGATCAATACTCCGCTGGCGTTTTCCTGAATTTGGAAGGTGCGTTGGGTACCAGTGCCGACGTAGATGGTGTTGTTGTAAACGTAGCTATGGGTTGGACCGGCATTCGGATGGGTGCCTCGGTATCCGCTGATCCAGATAATTTGGCCGTCCTTGTCGTTGGGTTTTCTGCCCTGGTCGACCACCCCTGCGAGCCTTAAGCCGTCGTTGATGCTAATGTTGTAGCGATAGGTGTTATTGTAGGTTCCTCCTAGGATTTCAAGGAAGCCACCGGAGTTATCGACACTGAGGTTATACTGCACCACGACGTGGCTGCAATCCCAGTCGATGTGGGCACCGCAGGAGTCGCCGCGTCCGCGGGCTCCACGGAAGGTGTTTTTCTCGATCAGTATGCGCTCGCACCCCCAGGGCCAGATGCCACTGCCGCGGCCGTGCATTCGAGTGTCCACATAGGAGCCCGGGCGAGTGACCACATTGCCGCGCACGACCATATCGTCGCAGAGGCTAGGCTGGATACCAGGGCCGCCAATGTCGGTAAGTACGTTGTCGATGATGTTGAGAAAATGCACGCGCAGCGCATGAATACCACGGTGGCCCGTGCGTTCGATGGTGCAATTTTCCACCAGAAAATGCGCGGACAGCCCGTCCGCGTCCTTGAAACCATTCGCGTCCGAGGGCAGCGAACTCCCGCTAAATTTGATCCCGTAGCCCCAATATGTCGTTGGGTTGGCACCTTCACTGTTCCGATCGGATGTGGGGAAGATGTCATGGATGTAAAGATTGCGAAGCGTCACATGAGCCACCAAAGTGCCCGTGATGCCATTAACGTAGACGCCGTAGCGCGCTTTGGCGGCGTTCCACTCGTGGTTTTCGCCGAGGCCTGCGGAGCCATCCATCACGGTGCCACCATCGGCCGTGATTTCGATATCCTGCACCTCAATGTATGCCACATCACGGATATGAACTCCCGCCAGATAGCCGGCGGCATTGATCACTGGCAAATCGCCGGTACCGTAGGATCCCACGATAATTGGAGCGACTGCCGTGCCGCTCTCATCGTCCAGTAACAGTGTACCGACAAAGGTATCGCCGCGCTGCAGCAGAATCTGATCGCCCGGCTGGAAGGTCTGCTTACTGGCATGAGCGAGCGTCTGCCAAGCGACCGCAGGTGATGTTCCGCTGTTCGAATCGCTGCCGCCATCCGCATCCAGATAGTAGGTGGCTGCGGAATCGGATCCAATCATGAGTCCCTTGGTGCTATCGGCCTGGCAGATCGCGAGCGATGAGAGAACCAAGGAGAGTGTGAGGAAAAACTTTTTCATTCGGGGGGACACTCCACCCTGTTTAAGCAGTGGCCATGTTGTATTCTTTATAGATTTTTTCTCGATCGCGGCTAAAATCATTTCACTTCCAACTTTACCAGCTTGCCTTTGAATTTTACTGTGGGTGCCTTGGGGTCTACGGGATTGCCATTATCGAAACCAATACTCAAGTCTTCGGCAGGCCACTTGCTGATCCAATGGCCGCCTGTTTGAGAGCTCACGGCCTCGTTGTCGCCAACCTGCACAAACAGGTGCCCTTGATCATCCAACCCCGCCTCAAAGCTGAATTTTCCAGCAGGAGCCGCAGTTCTGACGCGCTCAAGGTGATTCTTGCCTGTCGCAACGGCAAACACCAGCTCTTTGCCGTCAAGATAGAGAGAGTAACCGACT